>JBJMGR010000313.1:0-4411 GCA_045807805.1 Pyrinomonadaceae bacterium
CTACCTCGCCCTTGAGCCAGGCGATTCTCACGGCAACGTCATTGTCCGGGGGCGCTGCGTAGCAAACGCTGTGTGTGCCGCTCGTGTCGTACATGGTTCCGCTCCTTCCTTCGCTTCCGCCTGCGCGGCGTCGTCCTCTTCTCGCGCGAGCCGTCCCGTGCGCGCGCACTCGGCATCGAGCAGGCGCGCGGCGGAGACTACCGACCCGCGGTCGTCGAAGAGAGACATAAGCTCTATCGAGCGAGCGAGCGCGCGCAGCATCGCTTCGGAGACTCTGACGCGCCCGCCGACTCCGTCACCCCGCGTTCGTGGATAGACGCCGCCCGCGCTCCTGTGAAAGTTGTGTGTGACTTCGCACGCGCCCGCGAGCGCGTGGATAAGCTCCGAGCGCGCGCGCTCGCGATGCGCGAGCAGCCGCGTGACGCTCCGTCGGTGGACGCAGCGGCCCGCGACGATAAGGTCGTCGCCCGCGCGCCCCGCAATTCGGCAAAGCTCAAGCTCGCGTTCGGACGGCGCGTCCGCCTCGCTCGCCTCGGTGCACGCGAGCGAGAGCCCTGCGTAACGCTCGGCCGACTCGCGCGCGGCAAACAGCGCGTGGCGCTCCTCCTCGCGCAGCCCCTCGACGCCAAAGGAGTCTACGAGTAAGTCCTCGACTTCGCGCAGTGAGTTCACGGCCGAGCGCTTGACGAGTTCCACCCTTCGCTCGAAGTGCTCGCGCGTCTCGTCGGCGCGTTCGCCGCCCGCGACGCGCGCGCGCAGCATGCGGGGCGCGGCGAGCGGCCACGCGAGAGCGGCCGCCGCGGACTTCAAGAGCCTCCGCGTCGCGCCCGAGTTCACCGTCTGCTCTTCGAGGAATCGCGCGACGCCGAAGGGTGCCGCGGCCGCGAGGTAGATGATTGCGAGTTCGCTAAGAAGCATGTCGATGGGCGAGAGGGCAACGCACATGCCAGCTTCTAGAGAGTTCCGGCGCGTCGAGTCGCCGTGGCCTTTTTGCGCAAGTGGGGCGGATTTGGCGCGTTCTGTCGGTGTCGGGCGGGGAGGCCCGGCGACGAGCGACCGTCGCGCGTTTTGGCAAAGGGCGCGTTGGCGCGTTCGAGCTTGGCAATCTGCAAACGCCGCGAGATGCGTATATGGCTGTACGTAATGAAGCCACGACCACACGATGCCTGTCCGAGCCCGTTGCGGCGCGTACACGAAACTGCACTGAGTGTGGAGCGAATCGTTCGGGCAACACGAGGGCGCTTTGGCGCATCAGTTATTCGACTCTCCTGAAGCTTTCTGCCAAACCTCGCGCGTTTGTGGCCCATGCGGCCCCGTTTGTTAAGGTTTTATTACGACAGTTTCACGAGAGGCGCGCTTCGTCTCGTTTTGACGGAGGCCGAGCTGTTGTGGCCCTCGTTTTGCTTTTCAATGAGCGCGCGGTCGTTCGGCAGACGTTAACCGAACAAAAAGGAACTTTTCATCCACGTCGCTCGTCTTATGTGAAACGAACGACAATACGCTAAACGGAATAATCATCATGAAGAACAAAACCCCGATCAAGGTAATCAAGCGCGACGAGAGGAATCGTCAGAAGCCGGCGGCCGAAGAGGTCAAGTCGGAGCGCAAGACGGCACAGGAGGCCGCGCGCGACATGGTCGCGAACGTCTCGCAGTGGGTCAACGAGTTTCAGCAGAAGCGTCGCGCGGAGACCGCGCACGCGTTCAAGACTCTACTCGGCGAACCGACTCCGCAGACCGGCAAGGCTTAAGAACCCTCCCCGCGGCCCGCGCGCGTCCGACACTCCCGCAAGAGAAGAATCGTTAAGGCGTAAGGTCGAAGCGCACATGCTTCGGCCTTACGCCCACGCGTCTACGCTTGTAACGTCGCCCACGTCACCGACACAACGCGGGCCTTCTTACAGCGCCGCCTTCATACTTCATCCACGCTCGGACGTTGACAGCCCACGCGCGCGAGCATACATTCGCGGCTGGTACCAACACGCGAGCGTCGGAGGGCGCGTATGAAGAAGAACGACAACACTCAGCCGCGCACGCGCGAGGAGCGCACGCAGCTCACGGCGGCCCGCGGACCCGCAGCCCCGCATGGACACCCGCTCACGCGCTCGAAGCCCGAAGACCGCGTACATCCGGCCGAGCGCAAGGCCAAGCACAAGCGCCGCCCCGGAGACCCGGACGGAACTCCGTAAAAATTCTTAACAGTCGAGCGCGCTCACGCGCCTACCCTCATTTTTCGCTTTCAAAACTCGGCGGTTCATGCTTAATATATCCGGCGCAGTGACATCCCTTTGATTGCCGGCGCAAGCAGCCATCTCGGATTAGGAATGCTCCGGGTCTTTAGCGCCGCCGTCATACCGAAAATTTTTGAGGAGGCGTCTGTAATGACCTATGTCGTTTGTGAGCCGTGTGTGAACTGCCGTTACACGGACTGCGTCGTCGTCTGCCCCGTGGAGGCTTTCCACCTCGACGACAACGCTGTATGGATCAACCCCGAGACCTGCATAGACTGCGACGCGTGCGTGCCCGAGTGCCCCGTCGAGGCCATCTTCGCCGAAGACAAAGTGCCCGAGCAGTGGACAGACTACACGGCGATCAACGCCGAGAAGTCTCTGAGCGGCCTGCCCATCATCAGCGAGAAGCTGGAACCGCTCTGCTAGTAAGCAAACTTCCGGAGTGGCCTATCAAGATGGTGCCTTAAAGGAGCGCACGCATAATTGCGTGCGCTCCTTTAAGGAGTACGCTTATTTCCGACGCGCACGCGCGTTTCCGCAAGGGGAAGGGCCGAAGTCTTTGAACGAAGATGAAGGGAAGCAACGCGGCGGCCGTTGGCTCGCGGCTCTCGCGGGGCTCGCGGGGCTCGCGGGCCTGACGGTGGGCGCTCTGGGCGCGGCGCTCATCGTGCGCAAAAAGAGGGGCGCGTTGCAGCGGGGGAAGTCGATCTATCCGGAGTATAACCGCCGTGGCGCAGACCGCTGGGCGCGCCCCGGCATGGGCGTGACCTTCCGCGCGGAACTGATGCCGGGACGCAGCCGCTCCGAGCGAACCCACCGTATCATCGAAATTCTCCCGAGCGGCCGCGTCATGCTCGAAAATTTCTCCGGCGACCACGCCGAGTCCGAGTTCGAGCCCGTCAAGCTCGAAGGCTGAGCGTCACACGCTTTCAAACTCGCTCGACTTCAACCGCGTCGCCCTTCGCGCCCCTTCGCCTTCACTTCAAGCGCGCACGCCACTCCTCGCGGTCAATGCCGTAGATGACGACCTTAACGCCGGAGACCTCCCACTCGCCCTCGGGCCTCTCGCCGAGGCGTTCGGCGACGCGTATCGAGTTCGTGTTGTCCGGGTTGATGAGGCTTATGACGTGCGTCTGTCCGAGCGTCGTGAAGGCGTGTTCGAGCGACGCGCGCGCGGCTTCGGTCGCGTAGCCACGCCCCCAGTACGTGCGCCGAAGCGTCCACCCGACCTCGAACCCCGGCCACCCTTCGGGCCGCCAGCACCCGACGCGCCCGACCATCTCGCCGCTCGCGCGCTCCTCGACGGCCCAGAACCCGTAACCGCGCAGTTGCCAGTGGCCCAGAAGCATCGCCATGTTACGCCAAGCCTCCGGGCGCGACACCGTTTTGCCGCCGAGGAATCGCATCACCTCCGCGTCGCCCACCATATCGGCGTACGCGTCCGTGTCCGACTCGCGGAACATCCTAAGCACAAGCCGCTCTGTCTCTATCTTCATTCGCTCACCGTTGACGACAAGACTTCCGCCCGACATTAGAAACGAATTTAGTCAATGACGCTGTCGGCGTAAAGAGTTTCGGCGGCCCGTTCGCCGGAGCGCACGCAGTCTGGGAGGCCCGCGCCTTCGTATGCGTTGCCGCAGAGTGCGAGCGCGGTGTTGTGTCGGAGTAGGGCGCGTATGCGCGCGAGGCGTTCGGTGTGGCCGAGGTGATACTGCGCCATCGAGCGCGGCCACTTCTCGACGTGCGCGAAGAGTGGTGGGGCGGAGACGCCGAGCAGGTCGCGCAGGTCGCGGCGTACGGCATCAATCATGTCGGCTTCGCCCAGGTCGAACATGTCGGGCTGGAGCGCGCCGCCGACGAAGGCACGCAGGAGCGCGTGGCCCTTTGGCGCGCGGCCCGCGAACTTGACGCTGCTGAAGGTGCAGGCGAGCGTCGCGCGGCGCTCGACGAATGGAACGACGAAGCCGAAGCCGTCGAGCGTGTGCGCGATGGCGGCGCGCTCGTACGCGAGGTTGACGGTCGCGGTAGAGGCATAAGGTATCGCTTCGAGTTCCGAGGCGAGTCCGTCATCAACGCCGCGCAGCAGCCGCGCGGAGCCGTATGCGGGAAGCGCGAGACACACGGCGTCGGCCTCAAACGTCTCGCCTTCGCTCGTTCTCAAGAGCCAGCGTCGCGCGTCGC
>JBJMGR010000314.1:0-3398 GCA_045807805.1 Pyrinomonadaceae bacterium
GGTGCCGCGCTCAAGGATGGTGTGTATGTGCTCGACCTCTTTGCGCGAGTCGAGCGGGTCGAGCACGTCGTCCACGAAGTCTAACAACTCGCGTATGAGGTCGCGCGTGGGTACTTCCTTCTGCTTGCCGAAGTCGATCATGTTGCCCTGAAGGCCGTAGCGCACCGCGCGCCACTTGTTCTCCTGCACGAGCATGCGTCGGTAGAGCCTGAAACCCAGATTCTTCTCAATCAGCGAGTCGAGCTTCGCGACGATGGCCTGAAAGAGCGCGGCGATGGCGACGGTGTCGTCCACGCGCGTCGGTATATCGCAGACGCGGAACTCTAAGGTCGGGAAGAACGGGTGCGGGCGCACGTCCCACCAGATCTTCTTCGGGCCGGTGATGGAGTTGGTCTTAAGCAACAGATCGACGTAGCGCTGGAAAGAGACGTACGAGTCGAAGTGGTCGGGGATGTCCGTACGCGGAAACTTCTTGAAGACCTCGGAGCGATAAGATTTCAGGCCCGAGTTGATGCCGAGCCAGAAGGGCGACGACGTGGAGAGCGCCAGCACGTGCGGCAGGAAGTAGCGCGCCGCGTTCATGATGTGAATCTGCCGCTCGCGGTCGGGGATGCCGACGTGGACGTGCAGGCCGAAGATGAGGAGCGAGCGCGCGACCATCTGCAACTCCTCGATGAGCACCTTGTAGTGCGGGTCGTCGTAAATCTCCTGCGCAGTCCACTGCGAGATGGGGTGCGTCGAAGCGGCGACTATCTCCATCCCCTTCTTGCGCGCGAGGTGCGAGACGATGGAGCGCAGGCGCGTGATGTCGGCCCGAGCCTCCGCGATGTTCTTACAAATCCCCGTGCCGACCTCGACCTGCGCCTGCATCATCTCGGGCTTGACCTGCTCGCCGAGAAGCATCTTGCCCTCTTCGAGCATCTCGGAGACGTGCGAGCGCAATTCGCGCGTCTGAGGGTCAACGATCTGAAACTCCTCCTCGATGCCTAGAGTGTAGGTTTCTGGCGTCATCTGGATGATTCTCCGGTGCAGATTCGACAGAGCCGTGCCGTTGCTCTCATTCGCCCGCGAGCGTGCGCTCAAGGTGCGCGCGGTCTTCATCGGACAGCCCTTGGAAGTTCACGCCGACGCCGCGGCCGGCGTTGCTGTAGACGACCTCGCCGTTGCAGACGATGTCGCGACCCGCCATCGGTATGCGGAGCGTGAGTATGGAGCCCTCCGGAATCTCCGCCTGCGTGTTCATGTATAGGCCGCCGGGGCTTATGTCCTTCGTGCCGGCGACGCCCGTGAGGTCTGCGCCGTTGAAGTAAACGTCGATGATGAGCCGCGAGCGCTCATAGCGCCTGCGCTCGTCTTCCGGCGACTCGCTGTTGACAAAGTTCATGACTGTAGAAGTCCCTCGTTTAGTACGACTCGGAGACGGGCGTCAACTTTTTCTGTCTATGATGAAGGTCGGCACCATGCCGCCGCCCGACGAGACGTTCGCGAGTTCCGTGAATGAAAGGCGCGTGAAGGCAGAGCCGACACGGCCGTTGAAGAGCAGCGGGTCGAGGTCAACCAACTGCTCGGCGAAGACAATCGAGCCGTCCTCGGCGAGCGCCGGGAAGGTCTCGCGCGCGGTCTTGACGCGCTCCTGCACGAGGTAGTCGCCGTTGGCAAGCGCCGCGTCGGTGGCCTCGTCCCACTCGTCGCCTTCAGTGTTCCAGCCGATGTAGATTCCGTGGCCGCCGTAGTCGTCGTTGGGTTTGAGCACGAGCCGGTCGCGGTTCTCTTTGATGAACCCGAGCAGGTCAATCTTGAGCCCGCCCTTCGTGGTCTCTCCCTCCCTGACCTTGCGCGTCCAGGGGACGTGAGCACGTATCGCCTCACGCTCCGAGTCGTCGAAGAGGTGCGCGAAGCGTTCGTCGGTGAGCACCGCGAAGAGGGCCTTCTTGTGTATGAGCTTCGAGCGGAAGCTGTTGACCATGCAGATTGCGCCCGCCCGGTATGCTTCGAGAAGCGCGGGCTGCTCGGCCATGATTGGAAGATATTCGTTGACGAGCAGCCGCTTGTATACGATGTCAATCTCGAACTCGCCGCAGCGCAGGCGGCCTCCCGAGAACTCCAACTCGTCGGGTGAACAGATGGCCGCGGGGTGATTTTCGGACTCGAAGTATTCGCGGAAAAGCTCGAACTCGTTCTGCGTCGGCAGGCCCTTCAGGTCAACGATTGCGATTGAAGGTTTCGCGCGCGCGTCCGTCCCCGCGTACTCCTGGTAGGCTTCGAGGAGCGTGGAGAGCATCTGCGGGCGTCCGTCGAAAGTGCGAAGCGTGTAGCGCTCCGCGAAGCGGCGCATGACGGGCAGGGCCGAGAAGATTTCATAGGCCGCATCGGCGTAGGCAATGCCCGCGGGGCTCTCGCCGTTCAGTTCGACGAAGCTGTAGGCGTCGGCCGTCAGGAACGAGTCGAGCCGCGCGGTGGGCGAGACGGCGCGGTAGCCGGGCTCGATCTTCACAAGCTCGCGCTCAATCTCCGTGACGCCCAACTCGTCGAGCATCGAGTCGTCATCGACGGCGGCGTCCTTCACCTTCTGAATCGCGCCCCAGACTGTCTCGCAGATGCGCGTGATGCGCGCGAAGTCCGCTTCGGTGACGAAGTGCGGGCGCAGGTAGGGCGAGAGGCGGCGGCCCCCGAAGATTAGACGCGCGCGCTCCAACCCCTCGTCGAGCATCCGGCGCGAGCTTTCCGCGATTTCGGGCTGTTCGAGAAGCTGGTGGTAGAACTCAACGGCCTCTTGCAGCATGCCTGTCCAAGACTTTCCCGATTTTTTATAAGAAGAGCGGCGCGATAAGAGTAGCACAGTTGTGCGCCGGTTTGGAAAAGTCTCGGGCAGGTTAAGGCTCGGAGCCTTCTGAAGTTTTGAGGTTGACGTTCGTGCGCGCGCCCCCTCGAACGACGCCGAGCGAGACGGGCTCGGCCGCGCGGTTCGCGAGCATGCGTCGAAGCTCCGGCAGTGTGAAGTCCACTCCGTTCGCGGTCTCTATCACGTCGCCCGCGCGCAGTCCGCAGTCGGCGGCGGAGCTTCCCGGCCGCACGGCGACGACGAGCAGCCCGCCGCGCGCGCCGAGTCGAGCGGCGCTGCGCGGTGTAAGTCTCAGGCTGTCGAGGCCGAAGGTCTTGAGAGACTTCGCCATCTCTACAGCCCTCGCGGCAGCGGGCTCGACCGCGACGTTCACGCCCGCGGCGGTCGCGGCGCGCGCCTCCGCCTCTTCAAACGCGAGCCCGAGGTCGTGCGCGGCGGCGAGCCTGATGGTGAACTTGAGCGGCTCGGGCTCCAACGCGCGCCAGACCGTGAAGTCGAGCGACGAGCCGACGCCCGCCTCCTTCAGTGTGAGCGAGAGGTCTTCGACGCCGCGCAC
>JBJMGR010000315.1:0-23025 GCA_045807805.1 Pyrinomonadaceae bacterium
CGACGGACGACAGGCGGGGACTGTGCAGATTACTGTTGATAACAACGACCTGCTGCACATGATAGACCTCAAGCCCTACACGCACACGGGGGCGCACAAAATCTCGCTCTCCTTCGCGGGGCGCGGGAGCATGCAGTACCAGATCGTCGGGCGTTACTACGTGCCTTGGGCGCGCGCGGGCGAACAGGGCCGACGCGCGCCGCTCTCGATTGACCTCACGTACGACCGCACGCGGCTCGTGCAGGACGAGTCGGTGACGGCACGCGTGAGTGTGCGGAACACCACGGCGGCAAAGGCCAAGATGGTCATGATTGATTTAGGGATTCCGCCGGGCTTCGAGCCGTCGGGCGAGGACTTCGCCGAGATGGTAGATATGACGCGCGGTAGAGAGGGCGGCAGGCTTGAGAAGTATACGATCACGGCCAAGCAGGTGATTCTCTACCTCGACGGATTGAACCCGAGGCAGGCGGCCGAGTTCACCTTCAGGCTGCGTGCGAAGTACCCAGTCCGCGCGCAGACGTTCTCCGCGCGCGTCTACGAATACTACAACCCCGCCGCCGGGGACAGGACGAAGCCCGCTTCGCTGCTAGTGACCGCGAAGTAGAAGCTCAAGACGTGGAGACGTTCGGCGTTTACCGCGCCGCCCGTCGTCCGACGCATGAATAGAGACGCCCCGCCGACGCTTGCCGGTGGGGCGTTGTTCATTTACACGGCCCGGTGGGAACATTTTCGGAAAGATGAGACTCCAATATGGACGCGTTGGATATTCTCCCGGCGGCTGAAGTTCGCACGCTACTAACCGAAAGCGTAAAGAGGTTATCGTAGAACCCATGCTCAAGCTCAAAGGGCTGAAGAAGACGTACGGAGACCGGATACGGGCTCTGAAGGGAATCAACCTCGAAGTACCCAAGGGGATGTTCGGCCTGCTCGGGCCGAACGGCGCGGGCAAGACGACGCTGATGAAGATCCTGGCGACGCTGCTCGAACCCGACGAGGGCGTGGCCGAACTGGACGGCCTCGACCTCCTGGTGCAGAAGGGCAAGGCGCGCCGCGCGCTCGGCTACCTGCCGCAGGAGTTCGGGCTCTACCCGACCCTGACCGCGGAGCAGACGCTCGGCTACTTCAGCAGGCTCAAAGGCATCAACGACCCCGGCGAGCGCAGGACGCTCATCGATGCGCTGTTGGAGCGGGTCAACCTCACCTCGGCACGCAGGCAGAAGGTCGGCGGGTTCTCGGGCGGGATGCGGCAGCGCCTCGGCATCGCGCAGGCGCTCATCGGCCAACCGCGGCTAATCATCGTGGACGAGCCGACGGCCGGGCTCGACCCCGAAGAGCGCATACGCTTCCACAACCTTCTCTCCGAGACGGCGAGCGAAACGGCCGTCGTTCTCCTCTCGACTCACATCGTCTCCGACGTGTCGAACCTGTGCGGCCGCATGGCCGTCATACGCAAGGGCGAGATACTCGCCTCGTGCACGCCGCGTGAGGCGGTCGAGCAGTTGGAGGGGTCTGTCTGGGAGGCGTCGGTGCCGCGCGAGAGCGTCGCGGCCTTCAAGTCGCGCCACCGGATAATCTCGGCGCAGGCGTTCGAGGGGAGGACGCGGCTAAGGGTGTTGGCGAGGGGCGGAGCGCCGGGCGCGGAGTTCCTACGGGCCGCGCCCTCGCTGGAGGACTACTACTTCAGCGTCGTGAGCGGGACGGCGGAGGGGCTGCGTGTATGAGGAGTCTCGCCGCGTCGGGCTTTGGTGCCGTCTTCCGAACGGAGGTGCTGCTCAACTCGAAGCGCGTCGTCCCCTACGTAATGACGGCTCTCTTCGGCGCGAACGCATGGCTCTGGTGGGCCAGGGGGGCGGCCGCCAATTACGGCTGGGCCACGAACGGCGACTACTTCATCATCAGGAACTTCACCGGCTTCTCGTTCCTGACGCTCCCCCTCTTCACCGCCGTGTTGATGGGCGACCCCGTCATCAGAGACTTCCGCGTGGGCGTTCACCCGCTCATCCTTTCAAAGCCAATCGGCCGCGCCGCCTACCTGCTCGGAAAATTCTTCGGTAATTACTTCGTGCTCTTCTGCTGCCAGACCGTCTTCGCTCTGGCGCTCGTTCTGTTTCAGGCGCTGCGCCCCGCCGGTATGGTCGTCCAGCCCGCGCGTGTGACGCCGTTCGTCCTACACTACCTGCTGCTCGTCGTCGTCTCACACATACTCCTCGGCGCAATCTATTTCACCGTCGGGACGCTGACGCGCAGCTCGAAGATAGTCTACGGCCTCGGCGTCCTGTTCTACCCGCTCTACATCACCTCTCAGGTCTTGTTGAAGCCGCTCCCGTCCAACTGGCGAATCAGGCTCGACCCCCTTCTGGTGAGTTGGCCGGGCATCGTCCAACAGGCGCACGGCGCGGAGTGGGAGAACGCAGCCTCGATCAATCAACTCACCTTCAACTATGATTCGGACTTGATAATCAATCGCGTGCTGGTGCTCCTCGTCGCCGCCGCCAGCCTGACGGTACTCTACTTCCGCTTCACGCGCTCCGAGCCGACACGCGCCGGGGGCGCGGCGTTGACGCTCCTAGACCTTTCGGGCGAGAGGGAGACGGTCTTCGCGGGCGAGGGCGGACGGACGGCCGTGTCACGCGTCGTGCCCGCGCCGTCGCCCGCGCCGAGGGTGAGCATCCCCTCGGTGAGACCGGCGGAGGAAGGGGTTGGGACTTACTTGAGTCAGTTGGCAGCGGCGCTCGGCGTGGAGTTCCGACTGCTGCGCGCCGAGCGCGGGCTCGTACTGCTGGCCCCGCTGGTCGTCGCCTTCTCGACGCTCGAACTGCTCTTCCGCGTTGACCCGGAGGGCTCCTACTCCGGCGCTTACGCGAGCAGCACCGCGAAGACCTCGCTGCTGTTCCTCATCGCCCTCGTCATCTTCTACACGGGCGAAGCGATGCACCGCGACCGCGAGGTGAGGATCGAGCCCGTGCTTTGGAGCTTCCCGGCCCCGAACTTCGTTCTGCTGCTCTCGAAGTTCTTCGCGACGCTACTGATGTCCGTCTCGCTAACGGCGCTCATTGGCCTGACCGCCCTCTTGATACAGCTCTTGAAGAGCGACACGCCCATCGAGATTTCAGCCTACCTGTCCGTCTACGGCTGGATTCTGCTCCCGAGCGTCGCCCTCGTGGCGGCCCTCTCCATCGCGCTCAACGTCCTGCTGCGGGACAAGTACGTGACTTACGTGTTGAGCTTCGCGGCAGTCGGCGGGCTTTTCTATCTATACACGCGGGGCTATAACCACTGGCTCTACAACCCAGTGCTCTACGGCCTCTGGAACTACGCCGACCTGACGGAGAAGTCCGTCTCTCACACGCCCATCCTGACGCACAGAATCTACTGCCTCGCGCTCACCTTCACGTCGCTCGGGCTCGCGCACCTCTGCTTCCCGCGCAGGCTTGAGAAGGGACTTGAGGGCGAAGGGCCGCTCGGCAGCAACGGGTGGTCAATTCTCGTGACCCTCGTCGCGCTGGTCGTCGCCGTCGTCGCGGGCGTGCTGCTCATCCTGCCTGAAGGCTGAAGAAGACCGCGACTCACCTGATAAGAGTGAGTCGCGGTCTTGTTCGGCAGTAAGCCCTAGAGCGATTTGAGGAAGTGTATCAGTTGCATCTTCTCGACGGCCGAGAGCGCCTGATACGCAGTCCTGCTCGAAGTGGCCTGTCCCGCGTGGCGCAGAATGGCCTCGTTGAAGGTGAAGGATTGCGCGCCGCTGTTCGTGGGCGCGGATGACGAGCCGCCGTCGTGCATGAGACGGTCGCGCGTGCGCACGCCCCAGAGAGGCGCGGTGCGTACCATGTTCTTCGTGGCCTCGCCGCCCGCCTGCGCGATGCCGTCGCCCGTGCCTATGTCGTGCAGAAGGAAGTCTCCGAACGGGTGGAAGGTCTTGTTGGCGAGCGCGCCGACGACGAACGTGCCGCCGTTGAAGGAGGTGGACGCGCTCGAAGTGGTCGTGATGCTGCGCGTGTGGCAGACGTTGCAGCTCAGCGTGTCGAAGAGCGCGGAGCCGGGGTCTGTGGAGTCCACGGGCACGACGTTTCGGTCGCGCGGCGGAGCCTTCGTCGAGCGCATGAAGCGCGTGAAGGCGTCTATGTCCTCCTCCGGGTCTTCGCCGCAGTTGATACTCGAATTGCTGTCGCAGGGCTGGTTGTCGGCCACCGTGTCGAAGGCCGACACGTCTCGGCCGAGCGAAGAGTTCTCGACGAGATTGAATTTGTTGGTGATGCCAATCTCGTTAAGGTATGCGTCGGAAGAGAACGAGAGCAGGCTCGCGAGCTGATCCTTCCAGCCGAAACGGCCGATGCGCGTCTCGCTCGGTGCCTCGAACGACGGCACGTAGATGGCCGTTCCGCGCATCCCGACGGGCTGTGCGGACTGTATCGAGAGGAGCGTCGAGTCGTCCGTGGCCTCGACGAACCCGTCGCCCAGGACGTTGAGCGAGGCGCGGAAGCTGCGCGTCGTCTCGCCCGACGTGTCGGGCGACCACTGCGGGCTGGAGTAGGAGTTGAAGCCCTGCTTGAGAAGCAGCGTCGGGAGCGTGCCGTCGGTCTTCATGACCCAGATTCTTGACGACCCGCCGCTGCGCGTGCTGTTGAAGGCTATCATGTTGCCGTCGGGCGACCACGCGGGGTTGCCGTCCTGAGCCGAGTTGTTGGTCAGGCGCGTCTGCGACCCGCCCGAAGAGGTCATCTTGTAGACCTCGTTGTTGCCGTCGCGGTTCGTCATGAAGGTTATCTGCGTCCCGTCGGGCGAGTAGGACGGGTTGCCGCTGAAGGTGAAGCTCGTGAGGCCCGTCAGGTTCGTCTGGTTCGCGCCGTTGGCGTCCATCACCCAGACGTTCGTCGTCGCGCTGTTGCGTAGGCGCTGGAAGGCAATCTTCGAGCTGTCGGGCGACCATGCGGGATAGTCGTTGCCGCCGAGCGTCCCGTCGTTGGTCAGGTTGGTCTGGCTCGTGCCGTCCGTGTTCATAGACCAGATTTGGAAGTTCCCCGAGGCGTTCGAGGCGAAGGCTATCTTCGACCCGTCGGGTGCCCACACGGGGTGAATCGCGCTGGCCGAGGAGAAGCTGGTCAACTGCGTCGTGCCCGTGCCGTCCACGTTCATCTTGAATACCTGATTGCTGCCGGTTGAATCGGGCGCGGAGAAGACGTACTGCCTGCCGTCGTTCGAGAACGAGGTGAAGGGGACGCCGCCCGAAGGGGAGTTTACGACCTCGCCGTACTGCCCGCCGTCGAAGCCCATGACGAACATCTTGCCGCCGTTCTTCGCGCAGACTATCCGCGAGCCGTCGGGCACGCGCTCCTGTATGTCGGCGTTGATGGCGCGCGAGTTGATTAGGGAGCCGCCGGGCGCGTCTACGAACGTCCCGTCGGGCGCGCTGTGTCCCGCGCGAAGCTCGAAGATTTGTGTGACGCCGCCCGTCACCGGGTTCTGGTGACACTCGCGGCAGGACTGCGCGTTGTAGACGGGGCCGAGGCCGTCGGGTATCGCGTCGGTTATCTCGAAGATGAACTTGTCGGTCTCGAAGGTATTGGGCGTAGGCGTCGTGTTCGGCTGGACGGGTGAGCCCTGCGGCTCGAAGCCGTTGGTCTGGTTGTCGAAGGCGGCGGCGGCCTCGGTCGGCCCCCCCTGACTGTGTGCGGTGCGCGTCTGGATAAGCGCGAAGGTGAGCGCCGACGCGAAGAGGGTGATGACGAATAGCTTTAGAACTCTCATGGTCTACTCCTCAGGCTCGAATCCACTTCCGCGCGGGGAAGTGGCAGGGTGGATGTGTGCGAGGTGTTTGGAGCGAGAACGTGTGTGACGAAACTTCGTGGGCGGCGGCCGTGCCGCCCGTAGGCTAACGAGACGATGCGAATCAGACATACGGCCGAACGCTTGGTGGGCGTGGCCGCGGGACGCGAGCGGGAGCCGGTTCGGCGGGAGAGGCCAACGTCAGGCGCGAACGAACTGGCTCTGGAATTGGAAGCGGGAGAGTGTTGTTATGCCGGTCGTGTTTCGATAAAGGGTGACGGGAGATTAACAGGAGAGGGGCTCACCGAAGGGAGCGAGACTCTTGTTAAGTGGGGAATGGGCCGTCGCCTTAAGTCACAGCGTTGAAGTTAAATGAAGTGAGATTCGCGGGGCACGCTCTTCGTCGTTCTCGAACGGATGCTTCGGGGGACGGCGAGAAATCTACTCGCATTGAATAGCCGCGTCAAGAAATTTATTTTATATGCGGCGCGGGCGTACAAAGTACGGGATTTTTCTCCAATCAACGCGCGGCGGCGAGCATCGCGGCGAGCGAGCGGAAGAGGCCGCTGCCGTCCGACGAGCCGAGCAGGTCTTCGCAGGCGCGCTCGGGGTGCGGCATCAGGCCGAGGACGTTGCGCCCCTTCGAGCAGATGCCCGCGATGTGGTCGCGCGAGCCGTTGAGGTTCGACTCTTCCGTGAACTCGCCTTGCGAGTCGCAGTAGCGGAAGACGACCCGGTCATCGCGCAGGAGTTCCTCGTAGGTCTCGTCGTCGCAGACGTAGTTCCCTTCGGCGTGCGCGATGGGGAGGCTCAAGACCTGTCCCGCGCGCAGGCCCGTCGTGAAGGGCGTCTCGGTCGTCTCGACGCGGACGTTGACGTGCTGGCAGATGAAGTGAAGCTCTCTGTTCCGTATGAGCGCGCCGGGCAGCAGTCCGGACTCGCATAGAATCTGGAAGCCGTTACAGATGCCGAGCACGATGCGCCCGCTCGCGGCGAACTCTTTGACCGAAGCCATGACGGGCGAGAACGACGCGAGCGCGCCCGCGCGCAGATAGTCGCCGTAGGAGAAGCCGCCCGGTATGATGACGGCGTCGTACGTGGACAAGTCCGTCTCCCGATGCCAGATGAAGTCTACGGGCTGGCCGACGTGCTTCGAGATGACGTGATAGGCGTCGTGGTCGCAGTTCGAGCCCGGAAAGACTATGACGCCGAACTTCATCCTTCGACCTCCACGCGATAGTCTTCGATTACCGGGTTCGAGAGAACGTCGCGCGCCATTCGCTCGGCCGTTTCGCGCGCGCCCGTCTCGTCGAGCGAGGAGTCGAGCGCTATCTCGAAATATTTTCCCTGCCGCACGTCGGCGATGCCGCCGTAGCCGAGAAGCTCTACCGAGTGCTGTATGGCCTTGCCCTGCGGGTCGAGCACGCCCTGTTTTAGTGTGACGTAGACTTTTGCTTTCATGAGTTCAAAGTTGCAAGCTCAAAGTTCAAAGTTATTCCCAGTGCGAAGGTTAAAGTTAATTGAAGACGCGCCTCACATCAAGGCCGCCCGCTAAGATTCCGGAGTCCCTCAAGTCACACCCTAAAACTTTGAGCTTGCAACTTCGGACTTGCAACTTCGGACTTTACAACTCGATTAACATCTCGTGCTGGCGCATGGACTCCTCAAAGCCGCGTTCGAGGAGTGGCGCGACGAAGAGGCTCCGCTCCGGCTCGTTGATGACGCGGAGGTCGGCCCGGAGGTGCGCGAGGCGCGCGGAGAGTTCGCGCGCTGCCGCCGCGTCCTCGGCCGCGAGGTCGTTGAGGTAGGTCTTTCCGTCGAGCCCTTCGGAGAGCAGCGCGTACGCGCGCGGCCTCTCGCGCGGGCCGAGCCGGAGGCCGCGCGACCGCGCCGCGAACAGGCTCGGAAGGTCGCGCTGCCATGCGGGCGCGACCGCGTGCAGCCGCGCGAAGTGCGCGAGCAACTCCGACGGCGCGGCCTCCTCCAAAGCCCCGCCTCCGACTTCCAAAGCCCCGCCTCCGACCGCGTACGATTCCGCGCGCCCGCCTTCCGGGCCTTCGAGCACGAGCAGGTCGCGCGCGATTCGCAGGCCCGCGCCTTCGTAGAGGCGCAGCGCCGCCGCGTTCTCGTCGAGCACTTCGAGCGTCAGGCGGCGGAGGCCGGCCGCGCGCGCGTTTTCGAGGAGCGCGGCCAACATGCGCCGCCCCAAGCCCTGCCCGCGCCTTTCGGGCACGACGCCGAAGCCGCCGCACCACCCCGCCTCGCCGCGTATCGCGAGCACGGCCATGCCGACGCGCGCGCCGCCGTCGTACGCGACGAGCGAGTGCTCAAGGTCGTACTGCTCCGTGCGAGCCTTGCGCGAGAGCTTCGACACGTCGAACGTGATGGCGATGGGGTAGCCGCTGAAGCCCGCTGTGAACGCCTCGGCGAACTCTTCGAGTGGGACGTGCGCGGCGGACACGAATCGGAGGCCGTTGGCTGAAAGGTTTTCGCTCATTCAATACAACCGCACGACGCACGGTCGGGGCTCGTCAAAACAACGCCGCCCCCTAGAATCAATAGAGCGCTTCCGTGAAGAGAGCGCCTTCACTTTCACGCGCGGCTTTCGTCTTCGCCAAAGACGCGCTCGAATACTTTGGAGACGTTGCGCGTGTAGGTCTCGGGCTTGAAGACTCGCTCCACGTCTTCGCGCGAGAGCTTTGAAGTTATCTCTTCATCATTCAGGACGTGCGCGCGGAACTCGCCGCCCTCGTCCCACGTCTTCATCGCGTTGCGCTGCACCCATTCGTAAGCCTGCTCGCGCGAGACGCCCGCGCGCGCGAGCGCGAGTAGAAGCTGGCCGCTGTAGACGAGCCCACGCGTCGCGTTCAGGTTCTCAAGCATGCGCTCGGGGTAGACGACGAGCGTGCCGATGAGCGAGGCGGCTTTGGCGAGCATGTAGTCTAAGGTAACGGAAGCGTCGGGCAGCACGACGCGCTCGGCCGAAGAGTGCGAGATGTCCCGCTCGTGCCAGAGCGCCACGTCTTCGAGCCCGACGATTGCGTAGCCGCGCAGAAGGCGCGCCATCCCGCACAGGCGCTCCGAGAGAATCGGGTTGCGCTTGTGCGGCATCGCCGAAGAGCCCTTCTGCCCCTTCTTGAAACGCTCCTCCGCCTCGCGCACTTCCGTTCGCTGCCAGTGTCGAACCTGAAGCGCGAACTTCTCGATTGACGCGGCGACGATTGCCGCCGTCGTCAGGTACTCCGCATAGATGTCGCGCTGTATGACCTGTGTGGAGACGGGCGCGGCCTTCAAACCCAGACGAGCGCAGACACGCTCTTCGACCTCCGGGTCTAAGTGCGCGAACGCGCCGACCGCGCCGCTAATCTTCCCCGTAGAGACCGCTTCGAGCGCGCGTTCGAGTCGAGCCCGATTGCGCCTCATCTCGTCGTACCAGAGCGCGAAGGTGAGCCCGAATGAAGTCGGCTCGGCGTGGACGCCGTGCGTGCGCCCGACCTGCGGCGTCTCTTTAAACTCGAAGGCGCGGCGCTTGAGAACCTCCGAGAGCGCGTCAACCTTATCTATCAGCAGGCCGCACGCGTCGCGAAGGAGCAGGGCGTTCGCCGTGTCCACAACGTCGGACGAGGTGAGGCCGTAATGCACGAAGCGCGCCGACTCTCCGATGCTTTCGGCGAGCGCCGTGGTGAAGGCGATAACGTCGTGGTCGGTCGTCTTCTCTATCTCGCGTATGCGCTCGACCGTAAACGACGCGCGCGCCTTAATCTCTTCGACGGCCTCGCGCGGTATCGTGCCCATCTCGGCGTGGACTTCGCAGACGGCCAACTCCACGTCGAGCCACTTCTGAAACTTGTTACGCTCCGACCAGAGCGCGCCCATCTCGGGCAGCGTGTAGCGTTCTATCATCTCTTTAAAGGTTCGGCATCGGCCTATCGAGCGCGCCCCGGAGCAGCTCCTCCAACCCCGCGTCCGAGCCGTGCCGCAACCTGTAAGCCCCTTTGAGCTTCTGCATCCAGGCGTTCTTTCGCGGCTCACAGTCGGCGCGCGTGCCGCAGGCCGCGACGGCACGCGCGTAGGCATCTATGACTAAGTCGTTCTGCCTATCAATCGCTTTGGCGAAATCCACAGCGCCTTCGCCGGTGTCTGCGCCGGTTCGCCTCCACCTGTAGAGCAGCACGAGATGGGAGGCGTAGGCCGCGGCGATGGCGGCGTACGCGTCCGGGTCTTTGGACTCGGGGCTGCCTGCCTTGCGCACGGCCGGAAGGAGCCGCTCCAAAGTCCGCGCGGCCTCGTACGACTCCACGGACTCTTTGACGAAGCGCGTGAAGGCGTCGTCCGAGTCGCCGCACACGCGCAAGTACATCTTCTCCTGTCGGTACTCGTAAGCCTCCTCTGCCTCGACCGTCAGGTGCTCCTTGTCGGGCGACGGGTGGACGTACTTCGACGCCGCCTCGGGGCAGCGCGTATCGCGCCCCGGCTCCGCCTGCGACGGCCGCGCATGCGTGGCGGCGCGTGTGAGGACGAGCGAGACGCAGAGCAAGATTAGACGGGCGAACGTTCTCATCGACGCCTCCTTCAGGTCAGAAGCTTTTCACCTCAGAGCGTCTGACGTGACCTTGTAGCCCGCGAGCAGCCAGCGGCCTTCGCGCTCGACGAGCGTGAAGCGCTCCATCGCGGAGCCTCGCTCGAAGCGGGTCTGGTACAGGAGTTCGAGCGTGTGGCCCGAGAGCGGCGGGCTCGCACTCTGCTGCTCTTTGCCCGTGTGGAGCGCGCGGCTCTCGACACGCCCCAAACGCTCGCGCACGCGCGAGAGCATGCGCGCGTTCTCTTCAGCCGAGACGGAGGCGCGCCACTCTTCGGCCGCCTCCTCGTAGACCTTCGCGTCGCGCCCCTGCGCGATCTCTTCGGTCACGCGCTCGACGGCCGACTGCGCGCCCTCGGGCACGGCGTGTCTTTCGTCAAGGGCACAGCCTTGAAGGGCACAAGTGAAAAGGCAAAGGGCAAAGAACAGAACCGCGAGCGGTAGCGAGCGGGTCGTGCTTACTCGATGCGGGCCTGGAAACGCGGCGCACACCCGCTCGCTACCGCTCGCGGCTCTGTTAACTTTCGCCTTTCGCCTTCTGCCTTCCCTCAAAGCTCTATCCACGGCGTCGGTTCTTTGTAGTGCGAGAGCGTCACCTCGGTCGAGGACTGGAAGAGTCCGCCGCGCTCGCGAAGTGCCGACTCGGCGGTGAACTTCGCGAGGTCTGGGTTGTTGGCGCGCTGCGAGAGGTGCGCGAGCACGACGTGTCGCGCCGAGCCGTCGAACTCGTCGCGCAGCCAGAGGGCCACGTCCTCGTTCGAGAGGTGGCCCGTGCGCGAAAGTATCCGCTGCTTCAACTCCCAGGGGTAGACCTCGCACGCCTTGAGCATGTCGCGGCTGTGGTTCGACTCGATGACGATGGCCGCGCAGCCCCGCAGACGCTCCGATACGAGCGTCGTCACGCAGCCGAAGTCCATCAGCGTCGCGACCCTCACGCCGTCGTGCGTGGCGACGAAGCCGAAGTTGTCGGCCGCGTCGTGCGGGACTGTGAAGGGGTGGAAGTCTATCTCGCCGATACGGAAGTCCTGACTCGAAGAGATTTCGACCGTGCGGTCGCGCAGACTCTCCGCGCGCTTCTTCGGCTCGTCGTTCGTGCGCGCCTTCTCGCGTATGTAGGCGTCGCGCGTCTCGCCCGAGATGTAGACGGGGCACGAGAGCGCCTTCAGAAGCACGCGAAGGCCGCCCGCGTGGTCTGAATGCTCGTGCGTGATGATTACGCCGTCGAGTCGCTCGGCCTCTTCGCCGACGAGCGCGAGCCTCCGCGCGGTCTCCTTCGCGCTCAACCCCGCGTCCACCAGCACGCGCGTACCCCCCGCGCAGATGAGCACGGAGTTCCCCGTCGAGCCGCTTCCGAGTACGGTTAGTCTCATTACTTAAAGCTGTCAGCACTACTTAAAGCTGTCAGCACTTAGCACTCAGCTTTCAGCCAATCCTCCTTCGCGGTTAAGTCTGACTCTCTAATCGCGAAGGGCGCGAAGGCATCAAAGCTGAAAGCTGAGTGCTGAGTGCTGACAGCTTCTCTACTGCTTCTCTTCAGCGCGCCAGACGGTGCCGTCTGCGAACTCGACGCGCGTCAGGCGAATCTTCTGCACGCCCTCGCCGATGTGGCGCGTGCTCTCGTCGGGCTTGATGAAGACCTCCTTCGAGACGGTCTGCGAAGCGCCCGCGGCGATCTGCTGCTTGGCCTGTAGGTGGTAACGCTTCAGTTCCCTCCCGCCCTCGCGCTCGACGAAGAGGTGATCCCACTCGATTGACTTAACGGCCTTCGCGCCCGTGTTACTGACCGTGAGCTTCGCCGTGTACTTGAAGACGTAACGCTTGTTCCGCTTGACGCTCGTGGTCATGCCCGTCCTGCCGCTGTCAACAATCTCGACCGGCATGTAGCCCTCGTACCGCCAGTCGAAGCCCTTCACCTCAACTCCCGGCGCGCCGACGCGCACGTCGTCGTCGTGCGTGCGCGACGAGGCCGCGAGCGACGCCGCCGCCAGCGCGCAGAGTAGAAGGATTGCGGGAAGCGTCTTCTTCATCTTCGTGCTCCCGAAACGGGTGCGCTCCTTTCGGTCTCTGCGAGAATCGGAGTCGGCGCGTCCCCGAGCTTAGATACACAGGCTTGGATGCAGACTTCAGACTTCGAGTCGCGCGCGGTTGACCTTGAAGCCGTTGAGGTCGCCTAAAGCGCCGACGGCGAGCGCGTCCGTGCGGAAGAACTCGGACGCGACGCGAAGCATCTCTTCGGGCGTGACGCGCTCTATGCGCTCGATGACCTGCTCGGTCGCGATGCGGCGGCCGTGGACGATCTCCTGCCGCGCGAGCGTGCCGGCGCGCGCGCTCGTCGATTCCAGGCCGAGGAGGATGGAAGAGACAGCCTGATCCTTCACGAGCCGAAGCTCCTCTTCGCCCACGGGCTCGCGCAAGACCCTGCGCATCTCCGCGAGCGAAAGCTCAAGCACTTCGTCCAACTGCTCGGGCGACGTGCCCGCGTAAATCTGGAAGACGCCCGCGTCCGTGTAGTGACTCCCGACGGCCCCGACCGAGTATGCCAGGCCCCGCTCCTCTCGAACCCTCTGCCAAAGGCGCGAGCTTGTGCCGCCGCCTATGACCGAGCTTAAGAGGCTCGCGGCGTAGCGGTCTTCGTCGCGCGCCGAAGGGAAGGGCGACGCGAGTATGAGGTGCGCCTGCTCAAGCTCCTTCTTGCGGCGTATGAGAATCGGCGCGGCCGGAATCGGCGGCACTTCGGAGACTTGGGCGACTTCCGTCTGTGTGTCGCGCGCGGCCGTCTCGTCGTGGCCGAAGGCGGTCGAGGCGAGTTCAACGAGTCGCGCGTGCTCGACGTTTCCGGCGGCCGCTATGACGAGGTTGCGCGGCGCGTAGGCCGTCGCGTGGAACTCCGCCGTGCGTTCGCTCCCGAAGGTCGAGACCGTCTCGGCCGTGCCTTCGATGGGACGGCCCAGGGGGTGTCCGTGGAAGTAGGCCGCGCTGAAGATTTCCGCGAGGAACTCGTCGGGCGTGTCCTCTACCATCTTCATCTCTTCGATGATGACCTTCTGCTCGCGCTTGAGTTCCTCTTCGTCGAAGCGGGGGCGCGCGAGCATGTCGGAGAGGAGGTCGAAGGCCGAAGGCATGGCCGTGTCCACGACCTTCAGTGCGAAGCCCGTCATCTCGTGCGTGGTGTATGCGTCGAAGTGGCCGCCGAGGCGGTCGCTCTCGACGGCGATGTCGAGAGCGGTGCGGCGCTCCGTGCCTTTGAAGACGGCGTGCTCGATGAAGTGGCAGATGCCGTTCCAGTCGGGCGACTCGTGGCGCGAGCCGCGCCTGACCCAGACGCCGACCGTGCACGAGCGCAGGGCAGGCATCTGCTCGGTCAGAACCGTTAGACCGTTGGGGAAGCGCGTGACCTGAACCTGCTCGACCATTTAATTGCGGATTGCTTTCGGAAAACCTCTCGGGCGTGACTTCACTCCGCGGAGACTTCGGAGCCCTATTTGACCGGGCATCGTAACACGCGCACCTGGGGCGGGCAAACCAACTCGCCCCGCGCGGGCATCTCAAGCGAAAGGAAGGGCACAAATTTAAGCTTACACTTGCTTGACACCTTCGGGGCGGTGGCGGAAAATGCACTCTCCGCCGCAAGCGGGTAGGACACGCGAAGGGGTTTACCAATCCAAAGTGTCGCTCGTTGTGACGCCGGGATCGCAAGCCGCAACACCCAGACAGCTTCGACCCTCGCCCGGACGCCGCCCTGGACACAGTAAAAGTTAAGGGCCCGCTTCGGGGGCGTCGGCCCGCGCGAAAGTTCGAGGTCGCGCGCGCTCGGCCGCCCGGAGGTTTTGCTGCGATGAGAAGATTCAACTGGCGCACCGTTCCGTTGCTGCTGCTGCTCGCGTCGTTGGCGCTCGCGGGCTTGAGGAGCGCGCAAGGGTCTACGCTTGCGTCCGGCGGCGAGCGGCGCACGGGTCTGGGAACCATCAGCGGGAGCGTGCTCGACAGCCGTGGCAATCCCGTCTCGGGCGCGCTCGTTAAAATCCTGCGCGACGGCTTCAACGAGGTCGTCAAGGAGACGAAGAGCAGCGCCGACGGGAGTTTCGCCGCGCGCGTGACGCCGGGCCGATACCTCGTGCGCGCACTCGCCGAAGGCTTCACGCCCGCGACCTTCACCTCCGTGCAGGTCGCGCCCTCGACCGAACTCGTCTACCGTTTCAACCTGCAACCCGTCGGCGAAGGCAAGACGCTTCCCGAGCGTCGCCTCGACCGCAATGACCCGAAGTGGCGCATACGCGCGTCGCAGTCGCGCCGCTCCATCTTCAACGCGGGCGACGAACAGGACGAGACGGTACGCAAAGTCTTGGAGGCGGCCGAAGAGGAAGAGGCCGCGCGCGCCGACGTTGAAGAAGATGCGATGGCAACGCCTGTCGCGCCCGAAGAGAGGCGCAGCGGGCGCACGCGCACCCAAGGGTACGTCGAGACCTTCTTCGCGGACTCTTCCGTCCCCGGCGTCGGCTCGTACGCGGGGATGAACTTCGCGGTCGCAACGCCGGTCAGCCGCGACCTCAATCTAATCTTCTCCGGACAGGCGGGCGAGTTCGAGCGCATGGAGGCGACGGCGCGTCTGCGCGCGGGCGCGCGCCACCGCCTGAGCGCGACCATCGGTGGGGCGCGATTCCCGCTCACGACGCGGGCCACGGACGAAGGCCGGGCCGCCTTCAATCAGAAGCTCAATGAGAAGCTCGGGCAGGTGTCGGTGCGCGCGGTTGACGAGTGGGTCGTGCGCGACGGCGTCGTGCTCGTAATCGGGCTCGACTACTCGAAGTTCACGGGCGCGGGCGGCGCGCACGCCTTCAGCCCCAGACTCGGCATGGCGTTCGACGCCAACGCACGCACGCGCGTCCACATCGCTTTTGCTCCGGGCTCAGACCCCGCGTCCCACGCCGAGGGCGTTGACTTCGAGGACGGGCAGGTCGTCTTCAAGGAGACGGAGGGGCAGCCGGTCGCGTTCGTCGACGGGCGTGCGGTGTTGGAGCGCAGCCACCGTCTTGAGTTCGGAGTCGAACGCATACTCGACGAAAGCTCTTCCGTAGAAGCCACGGCCTTCTTCGACACGATCTCGGGCCGGGGCGTCGGACTCCTGTCCATGCCCGCCGAAGGGTTGACGCCGGGCGGCAGCGCCGCGCTACTCGACATCGCGAATCAGCAGGGCGGCGCGCGCGGCCTCCGAGTGGTCTACACGCGCCGCGTGAGCACGCACCTGAAGGCTTCGGCCGCGTACGCCTTCGGGCGCGGACAGCAGCTCTCGCCCGAAGGCGCGACCGCGCCCGACCAGCTCTTCCAGAACTCTTTCTTCCAGACGGCCGCCGCCTCGCTCGACGCGAGCGTCTTCGAGGGCACGCGCGTGCGCACAGTGCTTCGTTTCTCGCCGCGCGCGTCCGTCTTCGCCATCGACCCGTTCGCGGGCCAGCTCGCGGTCTACGACCCCTCTTTGAGCATACTGGTCACGCAGGAGCTTCCGAGCTTCGGGCTGCCCGTCCGCGCGCAGGCGACGATTGACGCGCGCAACCTGCTCGACTACGCGTCGCGCGTCGAGGACGCGGACGGCGCTAATCTGTCGGTCGGCGCGCTGCGCCGCTCTCTGCGCGGCGGGATTTCGTTGAGGTTCTAAAGTACGTTTCGCGCGCGTGCACGAATCGACGCGCGCGCCGCACGAAACTCTTTCGAGGGCGGAGGCCCCTGCGCCCGGCAAAGGCCGGAAAGCGCGGGGCTTTCGTGTATTAAGGGCCTATCCGAATTTTCGGAGTCTGTCCGAAATTCTGAATCGGGGCCGATGCGCGCGGGGTCGGCGCGCGACACTCGAAGCGACGCGACGCGGGACGTTTAACCGCACGAAGCACAGGCGATGCGGGCCGCGCCGACCGGCAGCTTTAGAGTACGGATTCGAGCCGTTGGCCGCGCGAGAAGTTGGAATACTGCTTGCTTAAGAACTTTTGATTTGGTGCGGGCTTCCGCACGTGGGAGCCCGGCGGACATGGGCCACAGCCGACGCCCCCTCCTCAAAGTTTTAGACCGCAGGCCATGAAGATTGTAAGCGTGATGATTCGATGAAGAGTTCCGTGCTGACGACGAAGGGCTGGGCGCTGCTCATTGTGGCGGCGGTGCTCGTCGCTGCCGGCACGCTCAACTTCGCGCAGCGTCTCACGCACACTCCGCCGCCGACCGACGGCGTCCGTTGGGTTGACACGGCGCAGGGCGTCGTAGCCGCGTCGGTCGAGCCCGACTCGACGGCGGGGCGCAAGGGCGTCTTCGCGATCATGCCCGGCGACCGGCTCGTCGGCATCAAGTTCGACGAGGGGCGCGGAGACGAGGTCGCCGCGGCCTCCGACGTGCAAATCTTCCTCGAAGAGGCGGGCGTCGGCGGACGCCTCATCTACGTCATCAAGCGCGAGGCGAAGCCGGGCGAGACGTTCGACTACGACTGCGTCCTCGACAACCTACAGCCCGCGCCCGTCTGGACGACCGCGAACATCCTCATCAACATCGTCGGCGTCATCTACCTTCTCATAGGTCTCTTCGTCTTCTTCAAGCAGGGCGGCCGTGCGCCCTTCGCACTGCACTTCGCCGCGCTCTGCCTCGTCGCGTTCGTCTGCCACTTCTACAAGCCATACGGCGCTTACGAAGACTTAGACCTCGCAATCTACTTCCTCAACAACGCCGCGCTCGTCCTCTTCGCGCCGATCTTCCTGCACTTCTGCGCGCTCTACCCCGTGCGCTACCGCTTGTCGGAGCGTAGGCCGTGGCTCGTCTACCTGCTCTACGCGCCCGCGGCGGTGCTCATCTCTCTCGACGCGCTCTTCCTCCTGCCGTCGGTCTCGCAGAGGTTCAACGGTCTCGCAACGCTCTTCCCCGTCTCCTTCAGCGCGTGGCTTTGGTGGGCGGAGGTCGGGTGCATCGCGGCCGCGCTTCTGGCGGGCGCGGGCCTACTCGTCTATCGCTTTGCGAAGAGCGAGTCGGCGATAGTGCGTCAACAGTTGAAGTGGGTCGTGTGGGGCTCCGCGCTCGCGATAACGCCGTTCACCATCTACGCCGCCGGCTACCTCTTCGGCGGCGACGCGGCGCAGGCTCTTCTGAGCGAGACGGCGCGGAAGTGGCTCACGGGCGCGGCCATACTTCCGCTCGCGCTCATACCGTTGACGTTCGGAAACTCGGTCGTGCGCTACCGGCTGATGGACGTTGACATGGTCGTGCGCCGCACGGCCGTCTACGTGCTCACGACGCTCGCAGTCTCTCTGATGATAGGCTCCGTGGTCTACATCGCGGGGCTCTACGCCTTCGGCGGCGAGGTCATCACACCGGGCGTCGTCTCGATGCGCGTCATCATCGCGGTGGCGGCGATGGCGGTCATCGTGATGACGGCGGCGCCCTTGAAGAACTTCTTGCAGGAGCGTATCGACCGCTTCTTCTACGGCGAGAGCTACGACCTTCGCGCGGGCCTCTTAGACTTCGGCCGCACGCTCTCCGCGACGACCTCGCTCGAACCTCTGCTCGACTCGCTCGTCGGGCGCTTGCAGCAGGTCTTGGGCGTCGAGCGCATAGCCATCTTCATCGAAGACAAGCGCGCGCCGGGCGGCTACGGCGTGGCGCGCGTCGTCGGGCTCTCGAACGAGATCGTCGTCCCGCCCGACTTCCGCGAGATGATTCGCGTGCGCTCGGCCGAGGACGGCATCGTGCGCGCGGACGGCCTAGACCTCCCGCCCGAGACTAACGGCTTCGTGCGCCGCACGCTTCACTACTACGTCCCCTGCGTCGTGCGCGGCCGCATGGTCGCCGTCATCGGTCTGGGTCGCTCGACGGGCGGCGCTCTTCTTTCGAGTGAAGACCTCGAAATACTCCGCACGGTCGCGGGCTACGTCGCCGTCGCCATCGAGAACAGCCTGCTCTATCAGGAGCAGCGAGAGCGCGCCGAAGAGCTTGCGATGCTCAAGGAGTTCAACGAGTCCATCGTCGAATCGATCAACGTCGGCATACTCGCCACGGACTCCGGGGGGCGCGTCACGGGCTGCAACTCCGCGCTCGAACAGATTCTCGGCCTCCGCCGCGACGAGGCGACGGGCCAACTCGTCGAAGACCTCTTCGCCGAGGACTTCGCCGAGACCTTGAGGCAGGTCTTAGGCGGCGCGGGCTGGGGACTATCCGAGCTTCGGAACATCTACAAGCTGCACACGGCGACGCGACGCGGCCGCACGCTCATACTCAACATCGCGCTCGCGCCCCTGAAGCGCGCGGGCTCGGAGGAGCCGGGCGGCGTGCTCGTCGTCTTGGAGGACGTGACGGGCCGCGTGCGACTCGAAGAGCAGTTGCAGCAGCGCGAGAAGCTATCCTCAATCGGCCTGCTCGCGGCGGGCGTCGCGCACGAGATAAACACGCCGCTCACGGGCGTCTCCTCCTACACGCAGATGCTCCTCGGCATGCTCGCCGAGACAGACCCGAAGCACGCGCTCTTGCAGAAGATTCGTCGGCAGACCGACCGCGCGACCGGCATCGTCAACAACCTTCTCAACTTCTCGCGCACGGGCAGCGTCACGGACTTCGCCGAAGTCAACCTCAACCGCGTGCTCGAAGACACTCTGCAACTCCTTGAGCCGCAGTTCCGGCAGAGCCGCGTCGAGATAGTGCGCGAGTGTGCCGAAGACCTCCCGCGCGTACAGGGCAACGCGGGCAAGCTCCAACAGGTCTTCACGAACCTACTCCTGAACGCGCGCGACGCTATCCCGGACGGCGGCCGCATAACGCTCCGCACCTCTACGGACGAACGCGACCTCGTCAACGTCGAAGTCCTCGACACGGGCATAGGCATCGCGCCCGAGAACGTCGCGCGCATCTACGACCCGTTCTTCACGACGAAGGGCGTCGGGCGCGGCACGGGCCTCGGCCTCGCGGTCTCTTACGGCATCGTGCAGGAGCACTCCGGCCACATCGCCGTCGAGAGCGCGCCGGGACGCGGCACGACCTTCCGCATCACACTCCCGACCGCAGGCGCGCGCGCCCGCCTCCAAGCCGCGAGCGACTGAACAACCGAACAACTCCTTCGCGACCGCCCGGAACAAAAGACTTGCTTTTCCGCGCGCGGGTGCTAATCTCGCAGACGCTCCCACAGCAAGAGTCCGAAGGGCGGTTCGTCTCAAGCCATGACAACCCACAGACACGTTCGCCGCGCGCGCGCGCGTGTACTTTTGTGTGCGCTATGCGCGGCGCTCGCAGGCTTAGTCTTCGCGTTCGCGTCGAGACTGCCTCACGCGCGCGCGTCGTTCGCCGTCTCTCGCAGAGGAAACGTGCGGCAGGACGACGGCGGGCGCGTTGACATACGACTCCGCTCGCTCACGACGCGCGCGACGGGTAGGCTCACGGTCGAGCCGAGCGAGGGCGGCGGACGCGTACGCATGACCGCGCTCAACCTGCCCGACCCGCACACGGTGACTCCCGGCGCGAACACGTACGTCGTCTGGGCCGTGAGCGGCGGGCGCATACTCCGCCTCGGCGAACTCAAGCGCGACGAGCGCGGCAACGGCGGCCTCGCCTTTGAACGCCCCGAAGGCTTCGACCGCTACGGTGTCATCGTCACCGCCGAGCCCGACGCGAGCGCCGAGCGTCCCGGCGACCCTGTCCTCACGACGCGCGCCGACGAGGCCGCGGCGCTCTACCCCGTGCCCGCCCCGGACAAGAACGTGCCGCCGCTCACGAACGACTCCGCGAAGACCGACGCGCCCGACAAGACGACCGAGTCAAACAAGACCGATGCGCCCGACAAGACAGTCCCTTCAGACAAGACCAATGCGTCAGACACGACGGCCGCGCGCGACCACACTCCGACGCCCGTACGCACGCGCGACGCGCGCACGTCCGTGCCTCCGCCCGCTTCGCGTTCACGCGCGGGCGGCTTCTACGCGGAGGTCGAGGACGCGATAGGCGCGAGCGGCGGCGGGCGCGTCGTCGAGTTTGAAGGCGACACGGCCGCGCCGGGCGCGAGCGGCGCGGCACGCGCCGCGTACCAACGCGGCAGCGCATACGTCCGCGCAAACTTCCGCGGCCTGCCTCTGCCTTCGGTCGCGGGCGCGGGCGTCTACGTGCTCTGGGGCGTGCTCACGGACGGACGCATCGTCTACATGGGGAGCCTCCCCACGACGGAAGACCTCAACCGCGCGGAGGTATATGTGCGCGTCGCGGGCTTCGACGCCGACGACTACACGCTCTTCGTCACGGCCGAGCCCTCGCGCCCCGCGCCCGCGCCGTCCGAGCGCCGCGTGCTCCGCCCAAAGAACGCGAGCTTCATCATCAAATAAACGCGCGCCACAAACTCTCGAAGGGGCGCGGGCCGAGCTTGCCCACGCCCCTTTCTCTCCGCGCGCGTTCGTCAGCCCAACCTCGGACGGTATAAAATGTAAGAGCGTTCAGCTTTCAGCACTCAGCTTTCAGCCGATCCAATTCCGCGTCGCCCGTGTCGGTTGCTCACGGTCGGCCCCTGAAAGTTCTTAAGCTGAAAGCTGACGGCTGAGTGCTGACAGCTTTCCTAGAGGTTCTGAATGGCGAAAAAAGGCTCGGTGCTCGTCGTTGACGACGAGGAGATAATGCGCGACGTGCTTGAGACTCTGCTCTCGGCCGAAGGGTATCGCGTCGACCTCGCGAAGACGGGCGAAGAAGGACTTGAGGCTTACGGCCGTCGCACATACGACGTTGTGCTGCTCGACGTTTCGATGCCCGGCATGGGCGGCCTGCGCGCGCTCGAAGAGATTCTGAAGGTTGACTCCGAGGCTATCGTCGTCATGATAACGGCCTACGCGACCTTCGACACGGCCATCGGAGCGTGGGAGCGCGGGGCCTTCAACTGCATACGCAAGCCATTCCAGAACGACCAGATTCTCACGACCGTCGCCGCAGGCATCAAGCGCCGCCGCAAGGACGAGGAGCGGCAGACCCTGCGCCGCGCGATGAGCCGCAGCGTCGAGCGCGGTTCCATCATCGGGCGCTCCGACAAGATGGACTCCATCTTCCAACTGGTCGAACAGGTCGCGCCCGCGCGCTCTACAGTCCTTATCACGGGCGAGTCGGGCACGGGCAAGGAGCTAATCGCGCGCGCCATACACATGAACAGCCCGCGCGCCACGAAGCCCTTCGTCACGGTCAACTCTTCAAACATCCCTTCGGAGCTTCTCGAATCCGAGATGTTCGGCCACACGCGCGGCGCGTTCACCGGCGCCGTCGCCGCGAAGAAGGGCCTGTTTGAAGTCGCCGACGGCGGCTCCATCTTCCTCGACGAGATAGGCGACATCCCGCCCGAGACGCAGGCGCGACTCCTGCGCGTGCTGCAAGAGCGCGAGTTCACACCCCTTGGCGACACGACCCCGCGCAAGGTTGACGTGCGCATCGTCGCCGCCACGAACATCGACTTGAAGGAGGCAGTCCGACAGGGCTCTTTCCGCGAAGACTTATATTATCGGCTCGCCGTCGTCCCGATAGAGCTTCCGCCCCTACGCGAGCGCCGCGAAGACATTCTGCCGCTCGCGCAGCACTTCATACGCAAGTACAACGACGAGAACGGCCGCACGGTCTCCGACCAACTCGCGCCCGACGTGCTCGCGCTCCTTGAGCAGTACACCTGGCCCGGCAACGTGCGCGAGCTTGAGAACGTGATAGAGCGCGCGGTCGTCATCGCGCCCGGCGGCGAGTTGACGCGCCAGTGTTTGACCTCGGACATCGCAGACCCCTCGAAGTCGGCGGGCGCGGCCCCGCTCTCCGACGCGGCCGGAGCGCTCGACGTGAGCCGCGGAGTGAACTTCTACGACGAGGTGCGGCGCTTCGAGATAGACCTCATACGCCGCGCGCTCGACCAGACGGGCGGCCACCAGTCGCGCGCCGCGCGCCTCCTCGGCATGAACGCCACGACGCTCAACTCGAAGATAAAGACCTACAACATACAGCTCCGCTCGTAAGACGGGTTTTGGGTGCTGGTGTTAGGGGCTGGTTAAAATTCGGATGTCTTCCCCCAAAGCCCGGAACCCGGAACCCGGAACCCTCCTATCGGTGGCGGCCGCGTGCGTGCTCGCCTTCGCGCTCTACGCTTGGGACGTTCCACGCAACCCGCCCGGCTTCTTCATTGACGAGTCGTCCGTCGCATACAACGCGCACACTATCTCGCGAACGGGCGCGGACGAGTACGGCGAATCCTTCCCTCTCTACTTCCGCGCGTTCGGCGACTACAAGAATCCTGTCTACGTCTACACGCTCGCGGCCCTGTTCCGTTTGACGGGGCCGAGCGTGGCGGCCGCGCGTCTTTTGAGCGCATGCTTAGGCGCGCTGGCCGCGCTGCTTCTCGGGTTGTTGGCTGTGCGTCTGACGAGACGCGCGGCCGTCGGCGTGGTGATAGGGCTCTCGGCGCTGTTGACACCGTGGCTCTACGAGTCGAGCCGTCTGGTCTTCGAGGCGGCGGCGTATCCGCTCGCGGTCGTGCTCTTCCTGCTGGCGCTGCGCCGCGCGTCGGCGCGCGAGAAGTGGGCGCGCGTTGACGTTGCCGCGCTCGCGGCGACGCTCGCGCTGCTCACATACACCTACTCAATCGGACGCCTGCTCGCGCCGCTGCTCGCGTTGGGCCTCGCGCTCTTCATAACGCGGCGCAACTTCTCGCGCGTAGTGCAGACGTGGGC
>JBJMGR010000316.1:0-25034 GCA_045807805.1 Pyrinomonadaceae bacterium
GCGGCCTCTTCTCGTTCGAGCGCGGCACGACCGCCATCGTCGGCCCCAACGGCGCGGGCAAGACGACCATCCTCGAAGCCGTCGCGTGGGCGCTCTTCGACGTGCTCGACTACAGCAAGGAGACCTTCCTGCGGCGCGGCGCGAAGCGCGGCAGCGTGCGTGTCACCTTTCAGAGCAACGCCGACGAGCGACTCTATCTCGTCTATCGCGACACAGGCACCGGCTACTACGTCTACGACCCCGAGTTGAATATGAAGCTGGCGACGGGTGCGACGGACGTGCGTAAGTGGCTTGCTCAGCAACTCGGCATCGAGCCGGGCACCGACCTCCAAGCGCTCTTCCGGTCGGCCATCGGCGTCGCGCAGGGCACATTCACGGCCGACTTCCTGAAGGCGAAGAGCCAACGTGAGGCCGCCTTCAACGGACTTCTCAAAGTCGAAGAGTACCGCGAGGGTGCGGAGCGGCTGCGCAATACCACGAACCTCATTAACGAGCGCATCACCGAGGCGCGCGTCCGCATCGGCTCCGCCGAGTCACAGCTCGCGCGCTACGATACGGCGCTCGAAGAGCACGCCGCCGCGCGCGCGCGCGCGGAAGAGTTGGACGAGCTTCTCGCGCGCTTCCGTCGCGAGGCGGAAGCGCACGCGCTCTCGGTCGTCGAACTGGACAGCGCCGAGGCGCGCACCGTCGAGACGCGCGCACTCGCGGACCGCTCCGAAGTCGAGCGCGACTCGGCCGCGCGACGACTTCGAGACTTACAGGGCGCACTCGAAGCCGCGCGCGCCGCGGCCGAACGACAGCGCGTGACCGAAAGCGACTACCGCGCGCACCTCGAAGCCATCGAGCGCCTTCGCGCGCTCGAAGCGGAGCGGACGGAGCGCGACCGTCTGCGCGAAGAGGCCGGGGCGTCTTCGCGACTCGTCGCCGCGGCCGAGTCGGACGTGCGACGCCTCGAAGACTCGCTCGCTCGCGCGCGTCAGGCCCGCGCAGCGCTCGAAGAGATAGAGCGTGACGTGGCCGCGCAAGTAGAGTTTGAGCGCGAGCGCGAACGTCTGCGCGACCTGCTCGCACAGGCGCGCGCGGCGGGCGAGCGTCTGTCTCGTCTGGACGCCGAACTCGGCACGCTGCGACGCGCGCACGTCGAAACGTCTCGGAGGGTTCACGCGGCGGAAGACCTCTCGGACGCGCAGGCCCGCGCAGACAAACTTGAGAGCGAGCGCATGGGCGTCGAGACGCGCTTAAGTAAAGTCGAGAACGCGCTCACCTCTCTCAAACACCTCGCGAGCCGACGGCGCGAGGCCGAGCGCGAGGCAGACCGGCTCCGCCGCGGAGTCACCGCGTTGGAGCGCGAGGCGCGAGAGTTCGAGCAGGCCGCGTCCGCCGCCGCCGGGCTCGCGGGACTCGAAGAGCGCGAGCGCGAGTTGACGAACCAGTCCGCGCTCCTGCGCGCAACAATCAATCAGGACGAGCGCGCGAGTACGAAGGCCAAAGGCGGCGTCTGCCCCATCTTGCACGAGCCCTGCAAGAACCTCGCGGAAGAGGGGCGCACCTTTGAAGACTTCTTCGGCGAGCAGTTGAAGTCGAACCGCGCGAAGCTCTCGAAGGTAGAGCGCGAGGCCGAACGCGTCTCGCTCGAAGTCCGCGCCGCGCGCGAGGCAGAGAAGGCCGCCGCGCGCTTCGACACCACGCGCACGCGACTCGCGCACGACCGGGAGCTTCTCTCGGAGCGCGAGACGGCTCTCGCGCGCATCGACGAAGAGCTTGGCAGCCACTCGGACGTGAGCGAGTCTTTGAAGGACGAGTTGCAGGCCGAGATGATAGGCATTGACGGCATGCTGCGCGCCGCGCGCGAGGACGCGCTGCGCTACGCGGAGCTTGAGCCGTTGCGCGCGCGCCTGCGCGAGATAGAGGATGAGGGCAAGTCGAAGAAGGAGGAGCGCGAGCAGGTCGCGGCGGCCGCCGGGGCCGAAGGGTCTCTGACGGAGGACGTGTCGGGCGTAGAGAGCGCCTTGCGCGAACTCGGCGACCCGCGCTCGCGCGCGGCCGCGTTGCGCGCCGAGGCCGCGCGCGAGACGGAGCTATCGAACGAGTTGAAGGGCGCGGGCGACGCGCTCGAAGCCCTGCGCGTGCAGTCGAGCGCGCTCGACGAGAAGTTGAAGAGGTTCGCCGCGCTCGACGGCGCATGGTCTGAAGCGACGAAGGCGCGCGACAGTAGCAGTGAGGGCTACCGCGAACACATCGAGTCGGGCTCGCTCGCCAGGACGCTCCCGGCGCGCGAGTCGGAAGCGGCGGAGGCCGAAGCGCTCGCCGCGCGCGCGACCGTTGAGGCGGAAGGCGCACGCGCCGAGTACGAGCGCTCGCTCGCCGCATACGACCGCGAGCGCCACGCGACGGAGCGCACGGCGCTTGCGCTCGCGCGTGAACGCGCGGCCGCGACCGAAGCGCAGTTGGAAGCCGCGCGCGAGCGCGAAGCGTCGCTCTCGGCGGAGGTCGCGCGTCTGGACGAAGTGCGCGACTCGATGCGCGACGAGTTCCGCGCGAAGGAGCGGCTCGAAGAGTTGTACGCCGCGACCGACTTCATACGCGACACGCTGCGCAAGGCCGGGCCGCTCGTCACTGAGAGCTACCTCTACAACATCTCGATTGACGCGAACCAACTCTTCCGCGAGATTACGGGCGAGGGCGGGCGCGCGCTCCGCTGGTCGAAGGACTACGACATCGTGCTCGAAGAGGGCGGCTACGACCGGCCGTTCGCGAGCCTCTCTGGCGGCGAGCAGATGGTCGCCGCGCTCTCGGTCAGGCTCGCGCTGCTCAAACAACTCTCGGACATACGCGTCGCCTTCTTCGACGAGCCGACGGTCAACATGGACGCCGAGCGCCGCGAGCGGCTCGCGCAGCAGATAGGACAGGTGCGCGACTTCGACCAGCTCTTCGTCATCTCGCACGACGACACCTTCGAGCAGACCGTCGACCACGTCGTACCCGTGACGGGCGAAGCGGTCGAGGAGGTGGCTTAGGCGGGTTTTGGGTTTTGGGTGCCGGGTTTAAAACAAGGTGAGTCGTGACCGATGACGAGTAAAAAAGGTGGCGGCGGTAGAAAGAATGCAGGCGAGCCGGAGGCGGCCACACAGAACCCGGAACCAAAAAACCAGAACCCGAAGGAAGTTGTTATCTACTGCGACGGGTCGAGCCTCGGCAACGGGCGCGAGAGCCCGCGAGCGGCCGCCGCCGCGCTGTTGGGCTTCCGCGGCGTGTGGCGCGCCTTCGGGCTTTACTTAGGCGAGGCTACGAACCAGCAGGCGGAGATCGCCGCCGCCGCGCTCGGGCTCGAACAGTTGCGCGAGCCTTGCCGCGTGAGAGTGCTGTCGGACTCGCGCTACGTCGTCGAGACGATGTCGGGCCGCTTCCGACGCAAGTCGAACCACGAATGGTGGGAGCGACTCGACGCGGCCGCCGGCCCGCACCAGATAAAGTGGGAATGGCTCAAAGGCCACGCGGGCCACGTCGCGCAGGAAGCGGTTGACAAGGCCGCGCGCAAGATAGCCGCGCTCGGCCGCGCGGACTCAACCGCACTCAGCGAGGCCGCCGCCTCCGCCGCTAGAGAGAAAGGATGAAGGCGGAAGGATGAAGGATGAATCGAAGGCTGCCTTCTCCAGTTCAAAGTTCCAAGTTCAAAGTTAGAATACGATTGCCCTTAACTTGGAACTTTGAACTTATTGCTTCATCCTTCATCCTTCCGCCTTCATCCTTCATTAGGTGTGCCGCGCCGTTCGGGCTAAAATCTTCTACCCGACCGCGAAGCGTTTTCCTGATGAGTTCCCTATCCACATCAAAGGCGCGTGTGAGGACTTGGCTTCCGTGCCTCGCGGCGGTGGTCGTGTGGGCGGCGTGCGCCGCGGTCGCCACGGCGCGGCAGTCAGAGCGCGCGTGGGTGTGGCAGAACCCTCTGCCGCAGGGGAACGCAATCTACGCCGTGGGCTTCGCATCCGACAAGCGCACGGGTTGGGCAGTCGGCGCGGACGGCGTCATCCTGCACACGACGGACGGCGGCTTCCGCTGGGAGGAGCAGCACGCGCAGGCGCCCGTGCCGCTCTACGGCCTCTACGTCAAAGACGTGAAGACGGCCGTCGCGGTCGGCGCGCGCGGCCTCGTGCTTACGACCGCCAACGGTGGACGCCGCTGGCTCGTGCACGAGACGAACGCGAAGAAGGATGGCGCGAATCACCTCTACTCTGTCGCGTTCGCGTCCGACGCGCAGCGCGGCTGGGCCGTCGGGAGCTACGGCGAAATCGTTAAGACCGAAGACGGCGGGCGCACCTGGAAGCAGCAGGCGTCGGGCGTGCGCTCGCACCTCTACTCGGTCGCGTTCGCGGACGCCTCTAACGGCGTCGCGGCGGGCGACGCGGGCGTGCTCTTAGTCACGCACGACGGCGGCGCGACTTGGCTCGACCATTCAGCCAAGAACGGATTAGCCTTCACCTCCGTCACCTTCGCGGGCTCGGCCCGCAAGGCTTTCGCGGTGGGCTTGGGCGGCACAATCTCCCGCACGGACGACGGCGGCGAGACTTGGGCCGCCGTTGACGCGAGCCTGCGCGCAGACCTGCTCTCGGTCTTCTTCACGGACGAGCGGCACGGGTGGGTCTCCGGCGATGAGGGTCAAGTCCTGACGACGGGCGACGGCGGCGAGACGTGGTTCCCCGTCAGCGTCAAGACCGCGCCGCGCCTCGCGTCCATACACTTCGCGGACGAGAACACGGGATGGGCCGCGGGGCGCGACGGGCTCATACTTCGCACCGACGACGGCGGCATACAGTGGCGTCGCCTGACCGACGGCGGGCGCGACGACCTCGCCGATATCTTCTTCCTCGACGGCCGACGCGGCTTCGCCGTAGGCTCGCGCGGGCGCATCCTCTACACATCTTCGGGCGGCCAGCAGTGGACGCTCCGGCCTACGGGGACGACGGCGCGACTCTTCGGGGTCGCGTTCGCGGGCGAGTCGCGCGGCGTGGTAGTCGGCGAGAAGGGTACGCTCCTGCTCACGACGAGCGGCGGGCTGCTCTGGGAGAAGTCTTCGGGCATGAGCGTCGAGGAAGACCTCTTTGGCGTCTCGCTCTTCGACGAGAAGCACGGCATCGCGGTCGGCGCGCGTGGGCGCGTGCTTCGGACTGAGGACGGCGGCGCGACATGGAGCGCGGGCGTGTCGGGCACGAAGAACTGGCTTGAGTCAATCGCATACTCGGACGAGAAGCACGCGGTCGCGGTCGGGTCGGGCGGGACGTTGATACGAACCGAGGACGGCGGCGAGACTTGGGCGCGCGTGGAACTCAACGCGAAGGAGTGGCTCTACGGCGTCGCCTTCGCGGACGCGCGGCGCGGCTACGTCGTGGGCGAGCGCGGGCTCATACTTCGCACCGACGACGGCGGCCAGAGCTGGAAGGATCAGGAGTCGGGCGTCAAGCTGAGCCTCTACTCGGTGTCGGCCGCGTCGCGCGACGACGTGTTGGTCGTCGGCGATCAGGGGCGCGTGCTACAGACGCGCGACGGCGGAGAGGCGTGGGAGGGCGTGCCGACCATAACGAGCGCGGCACTCTTCGGCGCGGCCTACCGGGGCGGCTCGGGCGCGTGGGTCGCCGGACGCGGAGGCACGATACTCAAACGCACGGACTCGGTCGCGACCGTCAAAGTGCCTCGCCCGAAACTCCCGCCCGCGCTGCGCGGCGGCGCGCCCAAGCTCAAGCCGCAGGACGCGCCGGACTCGCTCGCCCCCGCCTTTGAAGACGACATCCCGCGCGCCACGCCGCCCACCGCGAAGTCGAAGCCTTGACGGGAAGGCAAAAACAGAACCGCGAACGGTAGTGAACGGGTAGCTGTCAGGGGTTAACAACAGAGAGACAGAGGCACGGCTAGTTGAATCTTAGCCGTGCCTCTGTCTCTCTGTAATAGAACTACCCGCTCACTACCGTTCGCGGTTCCGACTTACGCCTTAGACCCTGACGGGGTGGCGCTTGGCGTAAGAGTAGGCGAGGTATGCGGCGAGGATGTGGCATATCCAGCCGAGCGTGCCGCCGGTACCGAGCCAGAAGCCGGGCGTGAATATGAGCCAGAGTATGCCGGCGAGAATCTGCCCGTTGTAGAGCTGGCCGACGCCGGGGATGATTAAACTCAGGAAGCCCGCAAGGACTGGGTCGCGCATCTTTGAAATACCTCCGCCGAGGCTATACGGCACGGCGCGCGCGTTTGTTCGGCGCTACTGCTACTGCGCGGGGCCGTCCGTGGGCCGCACTTCGACTATCTCGGCGCGGAAAGTTTTTATCAACTGCTGCACGGCCGGGTGGCCTTCGGCGCGCTCGCGCATGAGTCTCTGCGCCTTGCGCGCCTCGTCCTCCGGCGCTGGCCCTTCGTCGCCACCACCCTTGGCCTTGTCCGTGACGGCGACGCCGACCGCGCGGCCGAGGACTTCGCAGCAGACCTCTCGAAGAATCTTCTGACTCTCGGGCTTTCTCAACGAGTCATGCAGGTGCTTCGACTCGGGCGCGAACTCGACCCTCACTTCGTCGCCATCTACGACGACGCGCCGCGCGCCTTCGAGCGCCGCCGCGAGCAGAGGCTTATTGCGCGATTCGAGGCCGCGCCCGATTCGGTTCGCGACGCCGTCCGCGTTCTCGTACGCGCCCGCGTCGTCGTACGAACTCGACGCGCCGCGCGAGTCATCTTCGATGCGCGCACGCGCGGACTCTTCCGAACTCTTCGGCGGTACGAGCGAGACGGGGCGACCGACTCGGTCTTCGCCCGCACGCGGCGCGACTGCGGCGTCGTTCGTGAGCGGCGAGTCGAAGAAGCCCGCGCCTTCGCCGTTCGCGAGCGGGAAGGGCGCTTCGCTTGCGATGGATGCCGCGTCGCGCGCGAACGAAGGCGCGCCGCCGTATCCTTGCGCGGACGGCGGCACGAGCTTCAGGTTGGCCGAAGCTGCCGCACGCGCCGCGCCGTTGTCGTTTGTGCGCGACGCGCCCGAGTCCGCCGCCGCCGCTTGCGCGGGAGTCGCTTTGGACGGCGCGGGGCTCGCGTCAGCCTGCGCGGGGCTCGCGTCGGCGCGCGCGCGGCCTTCGGCGTTCGCGGCGAGGCCGTTCGTCTTCGGAGGCTGTTGAGAGGGTGCGTTCGCGTCCGTGCTCGCGGTCGCTTCGGAAGATTGAGCCGCGCCGAACTCCTGCGGCGAGAAGGAGGACGCACCTCCGCCGACGCCTCCGCGTCGCGGCGGCACGCTCGCGGCGGGCGGTGCGGTCGGAGCGCCGGGCGTGCCCGCGCCGCCCGTCGGCGCGCCGCCCGTGCGCAGGGCCTCTTCGAGCGCGTTCAGACGCTCGACTATCCGGCCGAGCGGCGCGAGCCTACGCATCTCGACGAGCTTCACGAGACCTATCTCAAGCTGGTAGCGCGGATGTGACCCGCCGCTCAAATTCTTCTCGGTCTCGGTCATGCTGTGGAAGAAGCGCACGAGGTCTGACTCGGAAAAATCGCGCGCCTCCTCGGCGAGCGCGCGCCGCTCCGAGTCGGCCGCGTCACTAAGGCCAGCGTCGCCCGAAACTTTGACGACGAGAAGGTCTCGCAGGTGCGCGAGCATGTCCCGGCAGAAGTTGCGCAACTCGTGCCCGCGCGCCGAGAGGTCTGCCACGACCGCGAGCGCGTCCGCTGGCTTCTGATCCGCGATGGCGCGCGTCACGCGCGAGAGAAGCTCGGACGAGGCGAGGCCGAGCGCGGCCTCAACGTCCGACGCTTCGATCTTGCCCTCGCTGAAACTGATGACCTGGTCGAAGGCCGACTGCGCGTCGCGCATCGAGCCTTCGCCCGCGCGCGCAATCTCTCGCAGCGCGTCGTCCGAGACCTTTATCTTCTCTTCGTCGGCGATGAATCGCAGGCGCGCGGCAATCTTCGAGGCGGGGATGGTTCGGAACTCGAACTGCTGGCTGCGCGAGAGTATCGTCTCGGGAACCTTGTGCGGGTGCGTCGTCGCCATGATGAAGAGCACGCGCGGCGGAGGCTCTTCCAAGGTCTTCAGCAGGGCGTTGAAGGCCGCCGTCGAGAGCATGTGGACTTCGTCGATGATGAAGACCTTGTAGCGGTCGCGCGCCGGCCTGACGCCGACGGTGTTGATGATGGCGTCGCGGACGTTGTCAACCCCCGTGTTCGACGCGGCGTCAATCTCAAGCACGTCAATCGAGCGACCCTCCGCAATCTCCTTGCACGAAGGGCACGCGTCGTCGTCCGTCGTGCGGCAGGGCGTCGGCGTGGGCTTAGGTGACTTATGGCAGTTGACGGCCTTCGCGAGAAGGCGCGCGGTCGTAGTCTTCCCGACGCCTCGCGCGCCCGAGAAGAGGTAGGCGTGGTGCAGGCGCTCGTGCTCGACGGCGTTCTTGAGCGTGCGCGTGATGTGCTCCTGCCCCGTCACCTCGTCGAAGGTCTGGGGACGCCACTTGCGTGCGATTACTTGATAGGACATGGGAAGGCTCTTAGCTCTTAGCTCTTAGCTTCCGACTTCTCTAGAAGCTCGATGCGGTTGCCGAAGGGGTCTAGGAAGGAGAAGCGATGCATGCCGGGGATGGCCGTCTCGTCCTTCGTGCGGACGCCGCTCTGTTCGAGGAAGGCGCGGACGCCCTCGACGTTCTCGACCTCAAATGCCGGGTGGCGTTTAGACGGCGCGACCGCGTCTTCGACTCCGACGTGCAGTTGCGCGTCGGCGACGCTGTACCACATGCCGCCATTCTTTCGTATCGCCTCGGGCTTCTCAATCTCTTCGAGGCCGAGCAGGCCGCCGTAGAACTCGCGCGCCCGCGTCTCGGCTCCGCGCGGGATGCAGACCTGCACGTGGTCGAGCCTCTTGAAAGTTATCTTCATCGTTTAGGACTCGCGCCGAGGCGGCGGAGGAGACTGCCGCGCGCGTGTCAGCGCCTCTTCCTGTATGCGTAGACTAACACGCCGAGCGGGTCGCCGAGCTTCGGCGGGTCTTCCTTCCTCTCCGGCTCCACGGACTTCTCGCCCTTCTCGTTCACGACGACGACCGCGAAATGCGCGCGCGCCGTGTGGCACTTCAGGCAACTCTCCTCGCTTGCGCGCACGGGCCGCGTCTCCACGTCCCACTCGCCCGACTTGAAGCCGTAGCGCTCCGCGCCCGTTGCGAACGACTGCAATGCGCGGCGCGTCTCGTCCCACAGCGACGCGGCCGTCGGCAGTTCCTTCATGTCCGCGGAGCTTAAGAAGATTGGGCCGCTGAACGCCTGTCCCGCCGACGAGGAGCCGAAGTCGAGCTTCGCGCGCCTGTACTGCTCGGGCACGTCGTCGAGGATGGCGCGGCCCGCGAGGTAGAGGCCGACCTTGTATCCCTCGCGATTCAACTCGCGCACGGCCCCCTTCTCCTCCTCGGTCTCGGGCGCGAACCTCCTCTGCGTGGCGATGCGTGCCATGCCGAAGCCTATGACCTCGTGGAAACGCTTCTGGACTTCGCGGTCGAGCGCGTCGAGCGGGTGTGAGTTCTGCGCGGGCTGAGTCGAAGAGTTCTGTTGCGCGTTCGTCGCCGCGTCGTCGTCGAGCCCGAGCGCGGCGGACGCTGCGAAGGCTGTGACTATCAGCGCGAGCGCGGCGGCGAGCGGCTTCAAACTTTTGGGCGACATCTTCATCCCTCGCGTGCGGCTGAAATTGAAAAAGAGTTGCCGCTCGGGCGGCGTTGCGGAACCTTCTGGCGGCGACGCTGGATTTTGCTCCAACGCGGCGCGGTTCGGCAAGCCCTGCCCTCGCGGCAACTCTTCTCAGATGTGGCCAGGCTCCGGACCGACCCGCAACACACGCCGCCGCCACTACCGTTGCTCCGTTCCCGGCCTGGCGGGGTTCGCGGGGCAAGCGTTGTGCGGAGCCCGAAGCCTGATAAGTTGTGAAATAGCTGTTAACTTTTAGCTGTTAACTTTTAGCTGTCAGCTTTCGACTTAGACTTTAACCCGGCGCGCTTGCGTTGGCAAACGCGCGTGGCGCGGGGCAAAGGGACGCGCGGCGGCGAGTCACTTTAGACTCTTGCTCAAGTGCCGTTGAAGCCCGTGCTCGTGCGTTTGAGATAGGCTTCGGGGAACTTGCCCGTCGCCTTCACCTTCGCGAGCATCGCCTGCGCTTCGGCGCGCGTGCGCCCCGCGTAGACGGCCATGAACATCACTTCGGAGTCTATGCCCTCGTAGTAAAGCTCGTCAGGCTCGTAGCAGCGCGAGGCGAAGACCTTGTTGCGCGGGAAGAGCTTCTGCGCTTCGAGCCTCTCCGGCTCCTGAACGAAGCCCGTGCAGTCCTGCGTCTTGTCGCGCGCGCTCTTGAGGATGACGGCGTAGAACTTCTCCGTCTCGAAGATGACCGCGTCCTTCGGGACGACGAACGCAAGCTGGTGCGGCTCGAAAGGGACGCTCGTGCGGCAGCGCACGGTCGGGTCTGGACAGAGCGCGGCGGGACGTTTAGGGATATGCTTTCCCCTCTGCGCGGCCGCGTAGCTACTCGGGGACGAGCCCGCGGCCAGCAGTCCCAACAAGACGACGCGGACGAGTTGTGCTTTACGCATTGGGCTTCGGACTCCGCAAAGCTCGACGGCCGTTGAGAACTACTCTCAGCGACCGTCGAGCTTCACCGCGCATGTTATCTGGCGGAGAGGGTGGGATTCGAACCCACGGTACGGTTCCCCGTACACAGCATTTCCAGTGCTGCCAGTTCAACCACTCCTGCACCTCTCCGTATGGTTGAGAGCCGCCGGAAATTCGGCCGGCGGCCAACCTGTAGAGCATAGCGTAATCGCCCGATTCCTGTCACGCGGCGCGCGCCCCGTCGAAGCCTTGACAGTCTAGGCATGGACGCATATCATGCCGAGACGTTCTAGGCATCCGGCCATTTTTCCGGCGAAAGGCTACAGACGAGTGACACGACAGAAGAAGGCAGACCTCCTGCAAGGCACGCTCGACATGCTGATACTGAAGGCGCTCTCCCTGGGGCCGCTCCACGGCTACGGCGTCATACAGCGCATACGGCAGATGTCGGGCGAGATGCTCGACGTGGAGCAGGGCTCGCTCTATCCGGCCCTCTACCGCATCGAGCAGAAGGGCTGGCTCTCCTCGAAGTGGGAGACGAACGAGACGGGCCGCAACGCGAAGTTCTACACGCTGACGAGGGCGGGCCGCAAACAGCTCGAAGAGGAGGAGGCGAGTTGGGACAGGCTCGCGCTCGCGATATCGCGCGTGCGGCAGGCCACAGGGAGTTAAGGCGAGTTGAGTAAGGCTGAACGTTTCGGATGAGGTGGCTCAACATTTTTTCCGCGAGGCTTCGCGCGCTGGTGGGGCGCGAGGCGATCTTACGCGACATAGACGAGGAGCTTCGTCTCCACATAGAGATGGAGACGGAGTCGAACGTGCGGAGGGGGATGTCGCATTCTGAGGCGAAGCGCGCGGCCCTCCTGAGCTTCGGCAACTACGACGGGGCGAGGGACGCGGCATACGGAGTGCGAGGAGGCGGTCTGATGGAGACTCTTTTGCAGGACATACGCTACGGCGCGCGCGTGCTCGCGCGGCACAAAGGATTCACGGCGGTCGCGGTTATCACGCTCGCGCTCGGCATCGGCGCGAACACGGCCATCTTCTCGGTCGTCAACGAGTTGCTGCTGCGGCCGCTCCCCTACCGCGACGCCGAACGGGTGGTGATGCTCTGGGAGGTGACGCCCGAGGGCAGGCACCAGAACACGACCTCGCGCAAGAACTTCCTCGCGTGGCGCGAGCAGAGTAAGAGCTTCGAGACGATTGCGGCATTCTCCGACCAGCGCGCGAACCTGACGGGCGCGGGCGACCCCGAAGAGGTCTCGACGCAGATGGCAAGCTCCGGGCTCTTCAACGTGCTCGGCGTTGACGCCGTAGTCGGACGCACGTTCACCAAAGATGACATAGAGCCGGGCGCGCCGCGCGTCGCGGTGCTCTCCTATGGCCTCTGGCAGCGACGCTTCGGCGGAGACCGCGGCGTCGTAGGCCGACCCATCACGCTCAGCGGCGAACCCTACACGGTCATCGGCGTCGTGCCCGCGAACTTCCAGTGGCACATACGCAGCAGGTCGGGCACGGGCAAGCCCGCCGAAGTCTGGACGCTCCTGACTATGCCCGCCTCGCAGGCCGACGCGGTCGGCGCCTGGCATGGCCGGTTCCTCTCGGTCGTCGGGCGTCTGAAGCCGGGCGTCTCGCGCGAGCAGGCGGACGCGGAGTTGAAGACCATCGAGGCGCGTATCTCCGAGGACGACCCGCAGTACAGCAAGGGCTATAGCGCCGAGGTCATACACGTGCGCGAGCAGTTAGTCGGCAACGTACGCCCCGCGCTGTGGCTTCTGCTCGGCGCGGTCGGCTTCGTGCTTTTGATTGCGTGCGCGAACGTCGCGAACCTTCTGCTCGCGCGCGCGGCTTCGCGCGAGAAGGAGATTGCGCTGCGCACCGCGCTCGGCGCACGTCGCATGCGCATCGTGCGACAGCTTCTGACGGAGAGCCTTCTGCTCGCGCTGCTCGGGGGCTTGGGCGGGCTCGCGCTCGCGTGGTGGGGCATACAGGCGCTCGTCGCGATAAGCCCGCGCGACCTCGTCAATCTACAGGGCGTCGGGCTCAACCTGACCGTGCTCTGGTGGACGCTCGCGGTCGTCGTAGTGACGGGCATACTCTTCGGGCTCGTGCCCGCGCTCGAAGCGACGCGGGTTGACTTAAACGACACTCTGAAGGAGGGCGGCAAGGGAGCGAGCGGTCAGCGCGCGCGCAGTCGCGGGCTTCGCGGCGCGCTCGTCGTGGCGGAGGTCGCGCTCGCGCTCGTGCTGCTCGTCGGCGCGGGGCTTCTGGTGAAGAGCTTCGCGCGGATGCGTAACATAGACACGGGCTTCCGAACGGATAACGTTCTGACGATGGTCGTGCGACTGCCCGAGGCTAAGTATAACGAAGACCCGAAGGTCGTCGGCTTCTTCCGACAGACGTTGGAGCGCGTGCGCGCCATCCCCGGCGTGCGCTCGGTCGGCATCGTCAACTATCTCCCGCTCTACGGCGGGCTTGGTTCGGCGACCGGCTTCACCGTCGAAGGCCGTCCCGCGCCGCCCCCCGGCGAGGAGCCTTCGACGAACGTGCGCGTCTCCGACGTGGGCTACTTCGGGGCGATAGGCATACCCGTCCTGCGCGGACGCAACTTCACGGAGGTCGAGGACGCGCAGGCGCGCCACGTCGTCATCGTCAGCGAGTCGTTCGCCCGGAAATATTTCCCCGGCGAAGACCCCCTCGGCAAGCGCGTCGCGGTCGAGATGTTCGACAAGCCCACCCCGACCGAGATCGTCGGCGTCGTCGGCGATGTGCGCTACGACAGTCTCACGGACGCGGCCGAGCCGACCGTATACTTCCCGCACCCGGAACTCACATACTCCTTCATGACGCTCGTCATACACGCCGACGGAGACCCTGCGCAGTTGACGCCCGCCATCCGCCGCGAGATAAGCGGGATTGACCCCGACCAGCCGATCTCGGACGTTCGCACGATGACGCAGGTGATGGCCGAGACGGTCGGGCGTGCGCGCTTCAGCACGCTTCTGTTCGGAATCTTCGCGGGGCTTGCGACGCTGCTCGCGGCCGTCGGCATCTTCGGCGTGATGAACTACTCCGTGACCCTGCGCACGCGTGAGATAGGCTTGCGTATGGCGCTCGGTGCGCAGCCCGCGCGCGTGCTCGTGCTCGTGCTCAGGCAGGGGCTCGTGCTGACGCTCGTGGGCGTCGGCTTGGGGCTCGCGGTCTCGCTCGCGCTGACGCGCGTCATGTCGAGCCTGCTCTTCGGCGTGGACGCGACAGACCCCGCGACATTCGCCGCCATCGTCCCGCTGCTCACGACTGTCTCACTCATCGCCTGCTACATCCCCGCGCGACGCGCGACGCGCATAGACCCGCTCGTCGCACTCAGGTACGAGTAAGCGAAACAGAACCGCGAGCGGTAGCGAGCGGGTATCGGCTACAAGATTCGTATGTGTCCCGGAGCCACTACCCGCTCGCTACCGCTCGCGGTTCCGTCGATGCGCCCGGAGGCTCAGACCTGAACGGCGGAGGTCTCCGCGGCGCGGCGTTCGAGAGCGCGGCGCACCTGCGCGCCGAGGGCTTCGTGGCGGCGCATGAGGTTCTGTAATTGCTCGCGCTGTAGAACGAGGAAGGTGCTCGGCGTTAAGGTCTCGACCGTGGCGTTCGTGGGCGAGTCCGTGAGCAGTGCTATCTCGCCGAAGAAGTCTCCGTCTTCGAGAATCGCGAGGCGTCGCGCGCGGCCCGTGTCGTCAATCGCGCTCACCGCGACCTTGCCGCGCGCCACGATGTAGAAGCGGCGGCCCTCTTCGTCCTCCTTGATAATCGTCCGCCCTTTGGGCACGCGCTCGGCGATGAGCATGTCTGAGATCTCCTGTAGGTAGGAGCGGTCGAGGTCTTTGAAGAGCGGCACGTCGCGGAGGATTTCAACGTCGGTCACGAAGAGGTCGCCGTTCGGCGCGACAGTCGTGCCCGTCTGACGCCGCCACATGCCTGCGTACGTCGCGCCGCGCCGGAGTAGTTCGTCGTGCGCGCCCTGCTCTATCAGTCTGCCTTCGTGGAAGACGAAGATGTGGTCATAGTTCACGACGGACGTGAGCCTGTGCGTGACGGAGATGACCGTGCGGCCGACCGAGATGCGCTCGATGGTCTCGTTAATCGCCGCCTCCGAGCCGGGGTCGAGCGCGGAGGTCGCTTCGTCGAGGATGATGAGCGAAGGGTTACGTACGAGTGCGCGCGCGATTGCCACGCGCTGGCGCTGCCCGCCGGAGAGCAGGCCGCCGCGCTCGCCGACCACTGTGTCGTAGCCTTCGGGCATCTGATTGATGATGTCGTGAATCTCCGCTGCGCGCGCGGCCTCTTCGACCTCGGCGTCGGTCGCCGCGAGGCGGCCGAGGCGAATGTTTTCGCGCACGCTCGTGTTGAAGAGAAAGCTCTCCTGAAAGACGACGCCGAGTTGTTCGTAGAGCGAGTCGAGCCGCGCGTCGCGCAGGTCAACGCCGTCGAAGAGCACGCGGCCTTCTTGCGGGTCGTAGAAGCGCATGCAGAGGCTTAAGGCCGTGCTCTTGCCGCTGCCGCTGTGGCCGACGAAGGCGACGCGCGTTCCGGCGGGCACCTCCAACGTCACGTCAAAGAGGTTGCTGCGCTCGGGCGTGTAGCCGAACGTCACGTCGTCAAAGCGTATGCCTGTGAGCAGGGCTTTCAGCGGGCGGGCGTCGGGCCGCTCCAAGACGGTCGGCCGCTCGTCGAGTATCTCGCGCACGCGCCGCATCCCGCCCGTCGCTTGCAGGAGCGTGGGCGTCACGGCCGTCAGGCCCATGACGGCCGTGCTCACCGTGATGAAGAGCGCGTTGAAGGAGACGAGCGAGCCGATTGAGAGCGAGCCCGCGAAAGCGAGATATGAGCCGATGCCTATGAGCACGACGTTGAAGAGGAGCATCCCTATGTTAGGGCTGCGCTCGCTGACGTAGCTTAGGAAGTTGAAGCGCGTCGCGAGTCCAGTAACCTTCGCGCCTTGCGCCTCGAAGCTCGCCAGCACCGAGCGGCCGAGGCTGAAGGCGCGGACGACCGATTGCGCGCCGAGGTTCTCGTGTATGACGTTCGTGAGCGCGGCCTGCTCTACGCGCAGGCGGTCGCCCTCTTTGAGAGCGCGCGGCGCGAGGAGCTTCGGGCCGACGACGCACAGGGGCAGCCCCGCGGACGCGCACAGCGCGAGCCGCCAGTCGAGGACGAAGAGGACGCACGCGCTGAAGATGATGTTGATGACGCAGAGCAGCGCGCCCGGAATGCCGAGCACGACGGCGTTCTCGACCGCTGCCAGGTCGGAAGAGAAGCGGGCCGAGAGGTCGCCCGTGCGCGCGTGCGCGTAGAAGGCGGGCGAGAGTCGCTGAAGGTGCCGGAACATCTCCGCGCGTATACCCGCGATGACGTGCGAGCCGAGCCATGCGTAGAGGTAGTCGCGGAGCACCTGCGAGGCGGCGGTCAGTAGAAACCCGACGCCGAGCGCGGCCAGTATAGCCACGAGCACGGCGACCCTTCGCGGCACGACTGCGTAGTCGATGATGAGCTTGAGGCTGAGCGCGAGCAGGACGTTAAAGACGCCCTCGACCAGAAGCGTGAGGACGAGCAGGACGGCGCGCGAAGAGTGCGCGCGGACGTGAGACACGAGTATTTTGAGGAGCCTCGTGGGGCTCATCGTCGTCACTTCGCCGCGCGTATTCTCTCCGCTCTCGACCGACATCGAATCCCCTCGCGTGTGCGTTTCGGCCTCCGACTTTTAAAGCACAAGTGAAGCGCGAAACTTATCACGGCGGGAGTTTTTTTGAAATTCTTATCCGTCGCGCGGGCGCGGCGCGGGGAAGCGACCACCAAAAGAGAACGGGGCTCCGAAAAGTTTCGGAGCCCCGTCTGTCATTAAGAATGATGGCGGAGAGGGTGGGATTCGAACCCACGGTGGCCTTTCGACCACTCCGGTTTTCGAGACCGGTGCACTAAACCACTATGCGACCTCTCCGCGAGTGAAGCATAGTAACAAATGATGGCGTTTGTTATCAAATCTGACAGGTTGCAGCCGCTCGGACAGTGCAAAGAGTATCGTGATTCTCCACCCCGTGACAGAAATTCCGGTCACTTGTTGGTCACAAGTCACGACTGACGAGGCTTCGGAGAATTTTTGTCATCAAGGTGCGACGGCAAGTCCTCGTCATCTCGCGACGAGAACCGCGACGTTGCGCATGAGCGCCCATGCCGCGCGAAACGTCTCGCCTGACAGCGTGCGTTCACCGTGCAGCGGGTCATAGACCAGGATGCCGGAGGCGCTCGCCTCGACGACGACAAACGCGTGGGCGACGACGTGGCGCAGAACCACGCCATCGCGCAGATCGTGGACGGCGCGATGCGGATGGAGACGGGGGAGTTGAAGAAGGAGCTGAAGCGGTCAAGGCCGAGTTTGATCGCCTGCTCAGCGGCCGACGAAAGACAAGATGACCCGCCGGATAATCAGAGCCCGGAACTAACACCTCATGGTGCCAATGCCCTGTTCAGTCCGCGACCCTTTTCAATCCGAATACCGCACGCACTTCGCCCACACGGTCGCCGCGGTGGTTACACAACTCCGCGCCCGCGAAGCGGGAGAGCGCGTCGAGTTCGTCTGCGCGCAGAACCCCGAGTTGGCGCAACGTCTCGACGGCGGCGGCCGGGCGCGCGCGTTCGTCGCGGTCGCCGTCTTCGAGTTTGAAGGCCACGCCGAGGCCGCGCGGCCACTCTTCGCACGGCAACACGCCCGCAGTGTAAACGCCCTCCGCTCCGACCTTCGAGACGAGCCTCCCTTTTGTGTGCAGCATAATCTCGGTGTCCATCTCGCCCGTGCCCTCGATCATTTTGGGGTGCCGCCGCATCGCCGAGACAATGCGACCGCAAGCCTCGCGCATGCCCGCGTCCCAAGTCTCGCGCGGCCTGACGAGGCGCGCGGCCATGAGGGCCATCGCGCGCACCGCGACGCCAAACGAAGGCACGCCGCACCCGTCCGTGCCGACCGCGATCTCTTTGAGAGGGGTGTCTGAGAATTGCTCGATGACGCGACCGATGGCGAGCTGCACGGGGCCGGAAGGGTCGTCGTAGCCTTCGACGGGCGCGCCGAGTTGAAGCGCCACGGCGAGCATGCCCGCGTGCTTGCCGGAACAGTTGTTATGAAGCTGACTCGGCTTCTCGCCGCGCTCGCGCAGGAGACGCGCCGTCTCTTCGCTGTACGGCTCGTGCGCGCCGCATTTGAGGGCGCTCTCGTCGAGGCCGAGTTTGCGAAGCATCCGTGCGACCGTCTCCGTGTGCATCGGCTCGCCGCTGTGGGAGCCGCAGGCGATGGCGATCTCGCGTTCGTCGAAACCGAAGCGGTCTGCCGCGCCTGATTCGACGAGCGGAATCGCCTGGTGCGGCTTTGAGGCCGAACGCAGGTACGTGACAGTTTCGGGCTCTCCCAAGTGGGCGACGACGCGCCCGTCCGGCTCGACCGCGACGACGTGTCCGCGGTGACTCGACTCGGCAATCGCCCCGCGCGTCACTTCGACGAGCACCGCGGGGCCGGGAGCATTCAGAGCTTTCATTCGCGCGTCCATAAGCGGGCTTCACTCAACGCCAGACGTGGCGCCGGAGGTCTCCTGCGGCTTCCTCGGGCCGATGGCCCAAGCCTGTTTTGCCAGTAGAGCGCGCAGGCATCTCTTCGCGCGGCGCGGCTGACGCTCGGGTGACGGACGCTTCCGCCCCTTTCGCTTGCGTCCCTAAACCTTCAATCGTCGTCGCCGCGCGCGCGCCGAAGCCTTCGAGCACGCGCAGGAGTGGTTCGAGCTTGTCGTAGAACATGACGACCACGTCGCCACCACGGAGTTGACGAAGCTCCTGCGAGAGAGCCTCCGTGTCGTCCAAAACGATCCGGCACTCACGCCCCGGCGCTTCCCTGTTGGCGGCCTCGCACAGCAGCCGCGCCACCTCGCCGCGCTCGCGGCCTCGGGTGTCCTCGTCCTCTTTGATGACGAGGCGATGGAAGCCGCGCGCGGCGATGCGCCCCGCCTCTTCGATGATCGCGTCGTCGCGGTCTCCGGGCACGCCGATGATGCCGGTCACGCGCCGCCCCTCCCACAGCGCCGCCATCCGGCAGACGGCCGCGAAGGCGTCGGCGTTGTGGCCGTAGTCGAGCATCACGTAGCCGCCCGAGGCGATGCGGAAGAGGTTGCCGCGGCCCGGATTGTGTTCGGCGCTGTGGAACTCCGCGAGCGACGCGGCGAGTTGTTCGACCGCGACCCCTTGCGCGCGGCAGGCGGCGACCGCCGCCAGCACGTTCGACACCTGATACTCCGCCGTCCCCCACATCGTCGCGGGCACCGACGCGACTTCGAGCACGCGACGCCGCGCCAGCCCTTCGGCTTCGACGACCCATCCGTCGCTCACGAAATAGGCCGTCCCGCCTTCGTCGAGATGGCGCTTAATCAAGAGGTGATTGTCGCGCGCGGAGAAGTAGACGACCCTCTTCTCGCCTTCGCGCACGCGCGGAATCTCTAACAGGCGCGCGACCTCTTGGTCGTCGGCGTTGAGGACGAGCGTCCCGCCGTCGCGCACGCGCTCCGCCACGAGCGACTTGATGTAGACGAGGTCGTCCAACGTCTCGATGCCGTCCTGCCCGATGTGGTCGGGGCGTATGTTGGTCATCACTGCCACGTCCGACCAGTCGTAGCCGAGGCCGCGCCGCGTGATGCCGCCGCGCGCCGTCTCCAACACGGCCGCCTCGACCGAAGGGTCGGAGAGCACCGTGCGCGCGGACTGCGGGCCGGTCGTGTCACCTTTGGCGACGCAGCGACCGCTGATGTAGATGCCGTCGGTCGTCGTCAACCCGACCGTCAGGCCCGACTCGCCCAGTACGTGGCCGATCATCCGCGTGACGGTCGTCTTGCCGTTTGTCCCCGTGATGGAGATGACGGGGATACGCCCGTCCGTGCCCCGCGGGTAGAGCATCTCGACGATTGCCGCGCCCACGTCGCGGGGACGGCCCTCGCTCGGGAAGAGGTGCATGCGCAGCCCCGGCGCGGCGTTGAGTTCGATGACGCCGCCGCCGCTGCCTACCGGCTCCGAGATGTCTCGCAGGACGAGATCGACGCCGCAGATGTCCATCCCGACGACGCGCGCCGCACGCTCGCACATGTCCCTGACGCTCGGGTGGACAACGTCGGTTACGTCCTTCGCCGTCCCGCCGGTCGAGAGGTTGATGCTCTCGCGCAGGTAGACCACTTCGCCCGCCTCCGGCACGTCTTCGAGGCAGCGGCCCGACTTCCCTAGACAGGCGAGCATGATTTCGTCAACGACGATCTGCGTGAGCGGCTTCTCGTGCCCTTCCCCGCGCTGCGGGTCGAGGTTGGCGAGGTCAATCAACTCCTTGAGCGTGTGCTCGCCGTCGCCCGCGACGTGACACGGAATGCGCTCGCTCGCCGCGACCATCTCGTCGCCGACGACGAGCACGCGGTAGTTGCGCCCCTCGAACAACTCTTCGACGAGGACGTGACGCGAGTACTCGCGCGCGATGTGGAAGCCGAGCAGAACCTCTTCGGGCGTCGAGAGGTTGAGAGAGACGCCCTTGCCCTGCCGCCCGTCCAGAGGCTTGACGACCACGGGCGCGCCCAGGCTCCGCAACGCCGCCAGCGCCTCTTCCTCGGTCGTGACGAGCGCGCCCCTCGGGACGGGAATCGAAACCTGTTCGAGCAGATTCTTCGTCAACTCCTTGTCGCCTGCGATCTCGACGCCGACGGCGCTCGTCCTGTCGCACATCGCGGCCTGTATGAAGCGGCGGTGCTTGCCGTAACCGAGTTGGACGAGATTGTCCGGCCCGAGACGAAAGACGGGGATGTTGCGGCGCGAGGCGGCGTCCACGATGGCGCGCGTGCTCGGCCCGAGTTCGTGCCGCGCGACGAGGCAACGCGCCTCGCGTAACTTCTCTTCGAGCGGGTAAGCCTCGCCCCTGATAAGCGCCCCGACCAGTTCGACGGCGACCCGCAGGAGATATTCGGTGGCCGTCTCCGCCTTGTACTCGACGACGACGTTGTAGACGCCGGTCGTGCCCGCGTAGCGCGTCTTGCCGTGCGCGACGGGTACGCCCGCCGCGTTCGTCAACTCGATGGCGACGTGCTCGACGACGTGGCCGAAGTAAGTCCCTTCGTGGAGGCGTTCGACGAAGCCGCCCCGGTAGCCTTTCGCGCAGGTGTGCTCGTGGAGGCCGGGCAGCAGTTCGAGCAGGCGTTCGTTAAAGCCCGACAGCTCGCGGCTCTCGCGTTCGGCGAGGTCTTCGAGGTCGAGCCTCATCAAGAGGGCGGGGCGATAGGTGTAGACGTTCGGCCCCGCGAGGGTGCGGATTCTCTCGATTCTCATCACTTTCCCTTTGTTCGTTTCGACTGTTTACCGGCCGAGTCCGAGTTTGAAACCCGGCCTTTCTTCTTAGCGTCTTCCGTATCGGGGATAATCGGCTTGCGATTAGCCAGATCGAACTTGTAGCCGGCGGGGAGTACGTGGACGCTGACGCTGTAGAGCGCGAGCCCGTCGCACTCCTCGGCGTCAGGCAGGTTGGTGTAGCTCATCGCCCCGGCGTCGATGACCGTCACCGCGCCCTCGCCGACCACCTCGAACTCGTTCTTGTTGACGACGAGTGCGGTGTTCTCGTCAATGCCCAACCCCAGGTCTTGCGGGTAGTGTGCGACGGCCGTGAGCAGCCTCCCGTGGCGCCCGCGCTGGGAGAAGTGCGTGTCGATCATCGCCCCGACGAGCAAGTCCATGCCCGGCCCTATGCGGACGGCCTCGACGCGCGGGTTCTCTTCGCCGCCGCCGCGGAGAATCATCGAGTTCGACATCATCGCCGCGCCCGCGCTCGTCCCCCCGATGACCAGCCCCTTCGCGTGGCGCTCGTGGATGAGCTTCTGCATCTCCGTGCCGCCCATCAATGACGTGATGTGGAGCTGGTCGCCGCCCGTGAAGTAGAGCGCGGTCGCCTGCCCGATCTTCTCAAGCGCCTCGGGCGCGACCGCGTCTTCGCGCGACGACACGTCTACCACCTCCGTGTCGTCCACCCCGAGGCGTCTGAAGACGCTCTTGTATTCGCGCCCGACCTCTTCGGGGTGCTCGGTCGCCACCGTCATCACGACGACGCGCGCCTTCGCCCCCTTTGCTAAATGGACGAACCTCTTGAGGATGACGCAGTCGCCCTCTTTGTCTTCCGCGCCGCCGACGGCGACCAGCCAGCCGCGCGCTTCGCTCAGTTTCATCTCGCCTCCGACGCTCCTTCGGGCCGTGAACGCTTCCCCACGGCCGCATCAGATGAGAACGGGCGCCCGAGGCGCTTGTACTCACACTTCCGAAATCGATCAGGGGTTTAGGAAGCTTTTATCTAAATGTTCTGTGGGGGTAAGAACTTATAACCAGCCGGCCGCGCACGTGTCTGTACGACCACAGACGAACCCGCCGGGAGCCGGTCAATATTCAAGAAATTTGTGAAGAGCAGTTTAGACGGGCGTTAAATACCAACGCTCTTGACGGCGGGCGAGTTGTCTCTCATGACGGGCTCGCGATTTTGGAGGTCGAAGCGGTATCCCGCCGGGAGAATGTGAATCTTGACTCCGCAGATGGCGAGCAGGTCGTCGGTTTTGAGTTCGTCGAGATTCGTGTAAGTGAGGTGGCCCGCGTCGATGATCGTCACCGTGCCCGCGCCGACGACTTCGAGGAGGTGGCCGCTGACGACGGCCGCCGTGTTCTCGTCGATGCCGAGCCCTATGTCGTGGGGGTGCTGCGCGACCGCCGAGAGTAGCCGTCGGAGGCGTCCCCGCTCCTCGAAGTGCTGGTCGATTAAAACTCCGGGGACGAACTCCATGCCGGGGCTTAGCTCGACGCCGCCCGCGCGCAGCGTACTCACGTCCGGCCCGCCCGTTATCATCACGCTCGACATAATCGCCGCGCCCGCGCTCGTGCCTGCGAGCACGAGACCCTCGGCGTGCCTCTTGTGAAGTATCGTGTCGAGTCTGGTGCCGCCTAGCGTGCGCGTGATGCGTACCTGATTCCCGCCCGTGAAAAAGATGCCGGTCGCGCGCTCGACGGCGGCCACCGCCTCGGCACCATCGGCGTCCTTCCGGCCGACGATCTTCAGGTCATACGCCTCTGTCGCGCCGAGCCGCAGGAAGACCTCAGTGTAGGAGGCCGCGATCTCGGAGGCGATCTCGGAGGCGGCGGCGATGATACTGATGCGCGCCCGCGCGCCGCCGGCGAGTCGGACGAACTCGCTCAGTATCCGGGCTTCGCCTTCCCGGTCTTCCGCCCCGCCGATGATTACGACCTGGCCGTGTTTACGTCTCTGCCCCATGCTTCGTCTTGATGCCCGGCTATAGTATGCCCCAGCCCTCGGCGCGGCGCCAAAAACCACACCACTCTCGGCCTGCGTCAGCAGACGGGAATGACTGGACGTAACACTTACTCAACATTGAATGTGGCATACTCGCCCTGTGAACTCGGATCCATACCTCCCGGTGAATCAACACTGTTTCCGGCGAAAGGGCGGCGGAGTGCGACTCAGCGGAGAAGGTCTCTGATGGTCGTGGCGAGGTGTCCGACGTGCGGCTTGTGGACGTAGGCGTGCGCGCCCGCCGCGGCCGCGGCCTTGTGGAAGGCGGGGTCGGCGTGGCCCGAGTAGATGACGACGCGGGCGTTCGGGTAGCGCCTCAGGATGGCGCGGCACAGCTCGAAGCCGTCCCCGTCCGGCAGCCCTCGGTCTATCACGTAGAGGTCGAAGTGGCCGGGGTGCGTTAACGTCTCTTCTAAAGTGGCCGCGCATTCCGCCGTGTACCCCTCCTTGCCGAGCATGAAGGTGAGCAGGTCGCAGGTGTCGGCGTGATCTTCGACGCACAGGATACGCTTAACGGACAATGTGGGAACGCCTCCGTCTCCGTGGGATTAGTGATGTGCGAGCGGGACGGATGATACTACGGACGGCCGTACCCGTGCAGCCGCCCGGCAGGCCGGAGCGCCGCCCCGCGTGCGCAGCCCTGATAGTCCGACACCCACCAGCTTAACCCTTTCAGATGACGAACCCCCCGCTTGAGCCTCCCATGCTGCCGCCGCCTTTCTGTTTGCCCGTGAGTCATTAATCGTACTGACTGTCAGCATTTATTTAGCTATAACAATTAAGTCGGCCGCGCCTCCACAAATTACCGGTTCGTATAGCCACGATCAACTCGTGTGAAATGAGGTTTACATTCACGATGTCTCAAGCAATATCGACTCTCACCCCTTACGCGGTCAGGAAGAAGTCCCCACGGCTCCGTGAACTCGGCGTTTACAGCCTGCCGGACGGGAGGGAGTACGTTGTCAGCACGCTCTACTCCGACGGGTGCAGCATCTACCCCGTGCATGCCTGGGGAAGCTACGGCAACGCCGAGTATTGGGCGGACAAGGAGGGGCGACTCCTCCGGCGCGGCGTCCCCTCGCGGTGGAGCGTCAATGACCTGGAAGACACCGGTAAGACTTCCGCCTACCCGAAGCCCATCATCCGTTAGAAGCATCAGCACGTTTCAGGAAATGAAAAGACTACCGCGCCTCATCCGGCGGTAGTCTTTTCGTTTCTACGCCGGGACGGCGGCGCCGTCCGGTCGCGCGATCCGCTACCCTCGACTCTCGGCGCCCGAATCCGAAGCGGCGCCGTCGCCGTTACCATTCCCCCTTGCCGCGACCTCTACGAGCCGCGACAACACGTCCCCGAGGCGGCGCTGCCGCGGCACGTCGCCCTGGCCGGCGGGCCACCCCGCCCTCTGGCGGCGGCGGTCGCCGTCCACCTCCTCGGTCTGGTCGTGGAAGAGTACCTGATGCGTCGGGTAGGCCATCTCTATACCGTTCTCGAAGAGCCGGTTCTTGATCGCCGGGATGGCCCTGTCCGTCACCGCTACGTCGTCGCTGTGCTTCGAGTCCGTCCACCAGCGCGCACGCACGCAGACGCCGTTGGCCGCGATGCCCGTGCAGATGGCCGACGGCCCCGGCTCCTTCAGAACCCCGTCCACGCCCCCGAGAGCCTCGACGATGAGGCGGCGCGCTTCGTCGAGGTCGTCGCGAAAGCCGACGACGAACTCGACGCTGGAACGCCGCGCGTCGAAAGCGTTAAGGATCGTCAGCTTCTCCGTGTAGATGGTCGCGTTGGGGATGACGACGAGGAAGCCGTCCCACGTCCTGAGCAGGGTGGCGCGCGCCTGTATCTCCTGCACGACGCCCTCCTGAGAGCCGACCTGTATCTCCTCGCCGACGCGGAACGGCTCGGCGAGGAGGATGAGCAGGCCCGCCAGAAAGTTCTGGAGGATGTCGCGGAAGGCGAAGCCGATGGCGACGCCGCTGATGCCGAGCACCTGAATCAGGTCGCGCGCGCTGAAGGAGGGCAGGATGATGGAGAGCGCGATCAGC
>JBJMGR010000317.1:0-19954 GCA_045807805.1 Pyrinomonadaceae bacterium
CTAATCTCGCGCGCTACGGCATCCTACGCCTAGTCCGCGACCTGATGAGTGTCAGCGGCATGATCGAAGTGGAGCCGAGGAAGTTCTCAATCAAGCGCATCGTCCTGAACTGCGCCGCGCCTTTAGCGAGCGGTTTTCTAAACGCCTTGCGGGCCTTGCTGTTGCCGCAGCATGTATCAATTATTTTGGACAAAATCTAGGACATAACATTGATTATCGGACTCGGGGTATTTCTCATCTTCGTTCTGACCAAGTCGGCTCCGATCTTTCTCGGGGCCTTCCCGCCGCGATTCATTGTAGATGTCTTCAAAGCCCCAAACGCGAGAGGGATTGTTCGGCCAGGCGTGTGTGCTTCATGGCCGACATCAAGTTGGCTGTGGCGGCGTCGTTGACCTGTTTGGCGTTGAGCCTCAGGTCTTTGAGCGGGTCGGGCTGGAAACTGTTCGCGGAGACGACGAGGCTCTTCGACCGAGGCGCCTTGCTCTGCCACCAAAGCCCGTCCGCGTACGCTTGCCGCGCGTTCGACAGTCGGTAGAAGGTCTGACTGCGCGGCATCCACGCGAGCAGCGTCCCTGCTTCGCGCAGGGCTTCCGCGAACTCCGCGTCAGGGTTGTCGGAGCTGAGCGCCGAGGCGTTGAATCGTTGACTGCGGTTGGCGTCGGGCTTGGGAGGTTGCAGGAGCCCTTCAAGCGGTCGAAGCGTTTCGACGACGCGCGCGCCGATTAAAGCATCGTTCGCGCGCGCCGCGTTCATCTCGGCGAGCGTGCGCGCGGTCTCCGCGTCCGCCTCACCCCTGTAGCTCCTCAACACGGCCTCGGCCCAGCGCGCGTGCAGGCGCGACTTCGCAAGCAACATTTGTCGAACCGTGCCGCCGCGCAAGGCCGAGCAGAGCGGCGCGTAGATGTCCGGTCTTTCGTTTCGGCAGTCGGCCGCGGCGGCCCCGGCGGCGAACCATGTGCGCCCCAACTCTTCGGCTAAGAAGACCGAGGTGGAGAGGTCTGTGCTCAAGTCGCTCCGGCGTATCTCCGCGACCGTGATGAAGAGGCCGGGGTAGAGCTTCGACGTGAGCGCGCGGTATGCGGCCGCGTCGTCGGCGTCGGCCGCGTCGTGCAAGAGACGAAGCTTCGCCAGAACCTTCTCCGCCCGACGCGCGTCCGCGTCATTGATTGCGTTGGCGTCGGCCGACACCGACGCCAACGCGGCGCGGCATACGAACGTGAGTGCGAGCACAAGTGCCGCGCACAACGCCGCGCCGGAGGAGACACGAACGGATACATGCCGATGCGTGCCGACTAAGATGCCTTTAAGCGGCGACATCTTCAAGCCTCTCGCCGACCATTTCGGTGGTCATCTCGTGTATACGCGCGAGGTCTGCGCGAGTCAGGCGCAGGAGCGCGAGGCGGTCGGGCGCGAGCGCTTCGAGGCTCGTCATCTCGCTTGAGTTGTTCGCGCCAGCGACGGCGTCCGCGACTTGCAGCAGGAGCGCCGCTGGGTCGTTGACGTGGTCGAGGTCGTGGTGCGCCTGAACGGCGAAGGTGTGTGTCGCGGGCACGTTGCACGCGTCGAGAATCCACTGGCCGACCTGCGCGTGGTCAACGCCGAATGCGGCGACCTCCTTCTCGACCGCGAAGGGGTGGCCGAGCCAAGTGATGCTCTCGGCCTCTTCGGGAAAGAGCGAGCGCAGCAGCGCTTCGCCGAGGTCGTGCATGAGGCCGGCGGTGTACGCCTCGTCCGGGTCGAGCGCGCCCGTCTTCTCCGCCAGAAGCATCGCCGCGGCGGCGCAGCGGCGCGAGTGTGCGCGCAGCACTTCGGCCTCCGGGGCGCGACGCTTTCCCGCCTCCCCTTTCCCGATGATGTTGCGCAGGGTCTCCAGGCTCAGGCGCGAGCAGGCGGCGTACAGACTCATCGTCGTCTCTTCGGCGCGCAGGCCCGCGTTGGCAGCGCGCAGGACGGCCGCCGCCAGCGCGGGCTCCCGCTCGACCACCCTCATAAGCTCTTCGAGCGGGAGCACACGCAAGGCGTGCGGGCGAGCGAACGGCAGGAAGCGCGAGCCGAAGTCGCCGCGCGCGATATGGTCGCGGATTTGCGCTAAGGCTTCGAGTCCGCAGAACGCGTTCACAACCTCCGGGTCGAACTGCGAGCCGGAGTTGTTCGTCAACGCGCGGACTGCACGCGCGTGGTCGAGCGCGTCGCGGAAGGGTCGCGGGCTGGTCATCGCATCGTACGCGTCGGCGACGTGGATGATGCGCGAGGCGAGCGGTATCTGCTCGCCCGCGAGCCCTTCGGGGTATCCCGTCCCGTCGTAGTTCTCGTGATGATGACGCACGGCCGCGGCGACCTCTTCCATCTCCGGCACGGCGGCGAGCAGGCGCGCTCCGCGTTCGGGGTGTAGGCGGACGACGGCGCGCTCCTCTTCGGTGAGCGCGGCGGGCTTGAGGAGGATGGAGTCGGGCGTGCTTATCTTTCCAACGTCGTGGAGCAGCGCGGCCAGGCCGATCTGTTCAAGCTCGTAGACGCCGAGGCGCATGCGGCGACCGATGGCCGTCGCGTATCCGCTGACGCGACGCGCGTGGCCGTAGACGTATCGGTCTTTCGCTTCGAGCGTGTCGGCGATGGCGCGCACGACGCCGCGCGTCATCGCGCGGAGCCGCCGCGCGAGACGCTTGTTCGCCTCCTCCGCCTCGTAGCGCGACCTCGTCCCCTCGTAGTGCCGCAAGGCGCTCGCGACCGTCAGCCGCAGAGCTTCATCATCACAGGGTTTCGTCGCATAGCGATAGACCTGTCCGCGGTTGATAGCTTCGACGAGCGCGTCGGCGTCCGCGTCGGCCGTGAGCATGACCTTCACCATGTGCGGGCGCAGAGAGGCCGCGTGCACGAGGAGTTCCGTGCCGGTCATACCGGACAGATGTTGCTCTGTAATCAGCAGCGCCACGTCGTGCTGTTCGAGCAGGCGCAGCGCCTCCTCCCCCGACGTTGCGAGCAAGACGTGGCAGGTGTTGCCGAAAAGTCTTTCGAGCCGCCGAAGGTCTGCCGGGTCGTCGTCCACGAACATTATCTTCTGGTGCATCCGCGAAGCTCTCCTTCGAGACCGTCCGCCGAAGACCATTGCGAAAACCGTTCCGCGACGACGCGCCGACACGCGCGCGCATTTATCGATGCTTTGTTGACGCTTGCGCGCGCCGCTCGTGTCTGAAAGTTGACGGCCAGGACGACGGCGTCAGTTTTTCGACAGCGCGCGCGGCCATTTCATCTCTCACTTGAGGGTAGAGTGAAAGGCATTAAGGACAAAGACAAGAGGCACGGCTAGATGAGTTCTAGCCGTGCCTCTCTTGTCCGCGGTGGTGAGCTGCCCTTCCCACCGCGCGCGGATAAAAGTGATGTGGACTAGGCGACGAGTGTTATCTCCGTGTGGCCCTCGCGGCTCTGCTTGCGGCGCGTTATCTCCTGCGCGATCTCGCAGATTTGCGACATCGAGAAGGGCTTAGTCAGAACCCACTCGATGCGCGCGGCCTTCTCTTCGTGCGTGCTGACGAGTTCGCCCCAACCCGTGATGACGGCGAGCGCCACGTGCTGGTCGCGCTCGCTTAGGTGACGCAGAAGCTCCCAACCGTTCATGCCGGGCATCCCTATGTCCGTGAGCACCGCGTCGAACTTGCCCGGCTCGAAACGCGCCAGCGCCTCCGCGCCGTTCGCGGCCAGCGTCACTTCGACGCCCTCGTCTTCGAGTATGTCGCATAGAAGCTCGCGCACAGGCTCTTCATCGTCCACCACGAGAATCCTCGCCATCCCGCGCCTCCGATTCGACGCGTCGTGCGCGCCCGCCTTAGCCTCCCCGTACGGCGACAGCCCGGCGCTACTCACGAACGGGAGGACGACGCGAAAGGTCGAGCCGCGTCCGACCTCTGATTCGACGCGGATCGTCCCGCCATGACGGCGTATGACGCCGTAGCTGACCGAGAGCCCGAGCCCCATGCCCTCGACGCCTTTAGTCGTGAAGAATGGGTCGAAGACGCGCGAGCGTACTTCGGGGCTCATGCCGCAGCCCGTATCTTCGACCGTGACGATAACCTTCTCGTCGCGATGCACGACGGCGAGCGTGAGACGCCCGCCGTCGTGCATCGCGTCCACCGCGTTGAAGATCATGTTGACGAGCACGTCGCGCAGCTCCGACGCGTCGCCTAAGACGTGCGCGCCCGAGTGGTTCGAGAGGGCGAAGTTTATCTGCGTGCCCGCCGCCTCGGCCTTGTCCTTCCAGCGCGGTCGTGTTATCTCGCTCACGTCGAAGAGCAGTTGATCCATCGAAACCGTCTCGAAGTCTCTATCCTGCCGCTGGCGGGCGAAGTCCTGTATGCGCTTGACGGTCTTCGCGCCGTCGCGCGCGGACTGCACTATCAGCTCAAGCCCGCGCCGCATCTTCTGGTCGGAGGTGTACTTGAGCATCAACTCCGCGCGTCCGCAGATGACTGCGAGGCAGTTGTTGAAGTCGTGCGCGACGCCAGAGGCGAGCGAGCCGACGGCCGAGAGCTTCTCGACCTGCGTGAACTGCACGCGTATGCGCTCCTGCTCCTCGACGTAGCGTGAAAGCTCCTTGACGTACATGCGCGCCTGCTCGGCCTGCGCCTCGGCGGCCTCGACGTTCTTGAGGTAGGTCCTGTACGCGAAGACGACGACGGCGACGATGGGCAGGATGAGTACGACCGAATATATTCCCGTCGCGCTTATCAGCCTCGCCGCTATCATCGCCGCCGCCGCCGCCGCGACGGTCGTAATCGAAATCCAGAGGTACGACTCGCGCCAGGTGCGCCAGATAGATTTTGAATCCCTGAGCCCCTCGCGCACGGCCGCGAGCGCCGAGTTCGTCGCGAACTGCGTCAGCGCCAGCGCGCAGAGCAGGCCGACGCTTCGCCCCGTAAACTCGCCCGCGGCTGCGTCCGTGATGTGGCCGAAGAGAGCGCGCCCGACCCAGACGGCCGCGAAGGTCGAGCAGCCCATGAGCCCCGCGTTGAAGAAGACAGTGAGCCAGGTCTTCGTGATGCGCTTGGAGGAGAAGAGCGCCTCCACGACGGCGAGGAGGATGGCCGCCTCGCCGTCGTAGAGCAGCATCGTCAGGAAGATGAAGGTATCCGTCGCCGTCACCTCGCCCTTGACGCGCGGAATCTTGACGATGGCCCGCGCGCCGAGGCCGACAGTGACGAGGGCCACGGCGACGAAGCTCCAGTCGAGATGAGACCAGCGCAGGCCCCACGCGGAGAAGAGGCAGACGGCCGAGCCCGCGACGCCGATCAGCGCCATGAACCTCGCCTTTGCACGCGGCACGCTCGCGCCCGCCTCAACTCCGTTATATCTGTTCATTAAGTTGACCAATGCCTTCGCCCGTCGCCGCGGCTTCCTTTCAAGAATTTCAGTCGTCGAATCAGACTTCCGTCGCAAATAGATTTCACACACAACGTAAGACTTCAGTCACCACCCGCGAGGGTGTCGGTCGTCGTCTCGTCGCTCGCCAGTATCCCGTCGGACGCGAGTATCCCGTCGTCGCCGAGCACTCCGTCCGAGGCGAGTATGCCGTCGCTCGCGAGTATCCCCGCGCCGAGGAAGAGAGCGCCGCCGCCTAGTGGTTGGCCGTCGCTCGTCTCTATCGAGTCGGACGCGAGTATGCCGTCGGTGTAAACGGTCGCGTCGGACGCGAGTATCCCGTCGGACGCGAGTATGCCGTCGCCGAGCACAGTGCCGAGGCCGTAGACCATCTGGTACTGAGTTATCAACTGAAGGCCGCTCACGTATGTGTGCCCCGCGACGGCTCCGCCCGCCCAGGGGAACTGGAAGCTCGCGATGGTCGTCGTGTGCGTCGGAGTCGAGCCCCTCAGCAACGAGTCGCCGAGTGCGAGACCGCTCGAACAGTCCGTGCGCATGAGCGTCGCGACGCGAACAGCGCCCTCTATGTTCAACTCGCCCGCGCCCTGCTCCAGCATGTTGAAGCCCGCGAGCGGCTGCGCGGTGTACATCAGGAGCATCTTCACCATGTTCGGAGTAAGCTGTGGGTTGGCCTGCAAAAGGAGCGCGGCCGCGCCCGAGACGAGCGGCGTCGCCATCGAGGTCCCGCTCAGACGCATCATGGAGTGATTCGTGTTGCCGTCCGTGTAGGCTTCGAGTTCGGGGTGCGCGGTGACGAGCGCGTTGCCCGCCGACTCGGCCGAGACGAGTTTGTTGCCGGGCGCAACGAGGTCGGGCTTGACGAGGTTGTCGTGGTGAACGACGTTCGACGTATCCGTCCAGTATGAGCGAGTCGGGCCGCGCGAGCTGTAGGTCGTCACGCCGTCGTCGTCTCGCGCGTCTGTGTCGAAGGTGTTCGAGGCTCCGACCGTGATGGCCGACGGCTCGATGCCGGGCGAGTGTATGAGGCCGTAGACCTTCTGCCCTTCAGCATTCTTCCCCTCGTTGCCAGCGGCGGCGACGACGACGACGCCCGCATCGACGAGCGAGCGCACGGCGAGGCAGAGCGGGTCGTAGTGGTACGAGTCCACGGCCACCGTGCCGAGACTGATATTGACGACGCGTATGTTGTAGACGGCGCGGTTCTCCATCACCCATTCGAGCGCGTCGAGCATTCCGGCCGTCGTGCCCAGGCCGTCTTCATCGAGCACGCGAAGATTGATGACGTTCGCGTTCGAGGCGACGCCTGTGTAAGCGCCGCTTGCTACCGAGCCGTTACCGGCGGCGAGCGCCGCGACGTGCGTGCCGTGCCCGAAGGGGTCAATCGTCGCGGCGCTCGCGCCGGTGAAGTCAACGTCGGCGACGATGCGGCTGTTACTGCTCCCGTCGAGGAAAGAGTCGTGCGAGTGGGAGACGCCGGAGTCGAGTACGGCGATGCCGATGCCGGTGCCGTCGAGCGTGTAGCCGCTGCCGGAGTTGGACTGCGTGCGCACCGCGTCCGCGCCCGTCGTCAGAGAGACGTGACCGAGCAGACGCGTCGGCCTGTTCTTAGAGATGTACTTGACCCAGGACTGTTCGGCCAACGCGGCCAACGCGTCGGCGGGCAACTCGACGGCCGCCGCTTTGAAGTTGCCGTAGTGGCGCAGCACGCGCCCGCCACGCGCGTTTATGAACTGTTCGAGTTGAGCGTAGGTCTGGCCCTGAGTCTGGACGATGGCGCGCACGGCCTCGGCGACAGTCGGCGAGTTCGTCTGCACGCTCGTGTCGGCCCGGTTATCGAGCAGGTCGGGAGATATCTTTATGGCCGGGGCAGTTCCCTCCTCGATGGGTGGGACGGGAACGCGTTCATGAGCGCGCGTCGCGCGCGTGAGCGCCGCGCACGGGGCCAGCAGCAGCGTGAGACAGAGTAGAGTCTTCGTTAAGTGGGAACGTCTGGGGTTCATCGGTTGTCCTCTCGTGCACGTTCGGGGGTGTCTGCGACCCACGTGAGCGTGGGGCCGTGGAAGCATGTGCAAACTCCGTGCAACGTATGGGAGACTTGAGGGCGTTGGCCCTGAGCGATGCTGAAATGGAGGGCGAATCTTCCGTCCGCGCGGCTTTTCAAACCTTTGAGGGTTTGTCGAGTCGTTTGTGAGGTTTGTGAGATGAGCTTGGGGCGGAGTCGGTATCGTTAAACCGACGCCGGTTTTTACACGGTGTCAAAATTTTGACGCCGCGAGCGGGGCACGTTACTCCCGCCCTGTGTCGGGCGTCTCCTTCTCCCACTCGATCCCGAGACGCTTCAGCTTCTCGACGAAGGTCGTGCGCTTCATGCCGAGCAGTTGCGCGGCGCGCATCTTGTTGCCGCCCGACTTCGCGAGCGACTGCAACAGCAGGTCGCGCTCGACCTTCGTGACGACCGCGTCGAAGTTGACTCCGTCGTCGGGAATGTCGGGCGGCCGTCGCTCCGGCTTCATCCCGACGGCGCCGTGCTGGCCCTCGGCCGCCGCCGCCGCCGCGCGCACCTCCTCCGGCAGGTCTTGAAGGTGGATTTCGACGCCCGCGCCCGTCAGCACCGCCGCGCGCTCTACCGCGTTCTGTAGCTGCCGCACGTTACCCGGCCAGCGGTATGAGGCGAAGGCGTTCCACACCTCTTCGGAGATACTCTTCGCGGGTAGCCCCACGCCCGCGCAGAACTTCGCCAGCAGGTGTTCAGCGAGAGGGCGTATGTCCTCGCGCCGCTCGCGCAGAGGCGGCAGGCGCAGGTGGACGACGTTCAGCCGGTAATAAAGGTCTGGGCGGAACGTGCCCTCGTCAATGCGCCTCTGTAGGTCTGCGCTGGTAGCGGCCACGACGCGCACGTCCACCTTGACTGTGCGCGACGAACCGAGCTTCTCAAACTCGCGCTCCTGAAGGACGCGCAGGAGCTTTGACTGAAGCGGCAGGCTCATGTCGCCTATCTCGTCGAGGAAGAGCGTACCGCCGTCCGCCTGCTCAAAGCGCCCGTCTCGCGCGGATTGCGCGCCCGTGAAGGCTCCCTTCACGTGGCCGAACAACTCGTCCTCAAGCAACTGTTCGGGGACGGCGGCGCAGTTGAGAGCGACGAGCGCCCTCTCGCTACGCGGGCTGAGGTTGTGTATGGCGCGCGCGACCATCTCCTTGCCCGTCCCCGTCTCGCCCGTCACCAGCACCGTCGTCTGGAACGGCGCGATGGCCCTCACCTGTTCGAGTAGCCTCTGCATCGACGGCGCGGCCGCGACGAGGTTCCCTGTTCCCTGACTCGCGCCGCCCCGCGTGACGACGCGAGTCCGCGTCGCGCGTTCGGCCGCGACGCGAATCGTCCCGAGCAGCCCGTCCAACTCGAAAGGCTTCGTGATGAAGTCCGTCGCGCCACGCTTCATCGCCTCGACGGCGATGTCAACCGTGCCGTATGCGGTGATGACGATGGGCAGGATGCCGGGCCGCAGGCGCGCGCAATACGGCAGCAGTTCGAGCCCGGACATGCCGGGCAGCGTTACGTCCGTGACCAGAACGTCGAAGGACTCGGCCCGCAGAAGATCGACCGCGGCCTCGGCGGTAGATACTCCGCGCGCTTCGTACTCCTCCATCGCCGCCGCCTCAAGGAGCACGTCCCGCAGGCGGTCGTCGTCTTCGACGAATAAGATTTTGACATCCATAAAGCTGAGGCTCGGAACCGACCGCGGTAAGGTTGCGGCCTGCATAGAGAGTACGCGCTCCTGAATCCTTTGTAAATGGCTCGTTGCAAACTTTTTTTCATCACAATATCCTGGCTCGATTGTCCGCCGCCTATTCCCTGAAGTCCGAACCGCGCCGTGCCGACTCAGTCGAACCGCGCGGCCTCTTCGATCATCCCGCGGAGGCTGACCTGTCCCGTGTAGTTCCCACACAGGACGCGTCCCTGCGCGGCGCAACCACGTCTCACGCGCCAGCCGCCAGACGGCGGGGAGCGCGACGGAGTATTGCGGATGGCGTGCGGCCAGCGGCTGACGACGAGACGCGCCTCTCGTCGAACTTGTCCAGCGCGTCGAGCTGTCGCGACGAAGTCTCGTACCTTCTTCCGGCAGGGTTCCAGCGGTAGAGACCCCGGTAGTACTTAGTGTAGCCCCGCGTTCGTCTGTCGCACTCCCTCGCGTCGGACTCTTTCCGAAGTCGCACCGTCACGAGCACGCGCGGATACTTGTTGCCGGGGTCGGCCACGGCGCGGAAGTAAGGCGTCTCTGTATAACCGACGCCGCACCCCTGCGTGTTGTAGATGAACCGGCTAGCTATAGTCTTGATGCGGCCCGCGTCAACGAACAGCATGTCGAGACTCAGGTAACTCTCGCCCGCGTTCCAGTGCGTGCTGTAGACGACGAACGCGTCGTTGCGCGAGTCGAGGCGGAACAACGGGCGGTCTTCCCAGAAGCCCGTGAACCTGTCCGTCTTTACATCAAGCGCATCGAGCATCTCGACCTTCGGCTCAAGCCTGTAGACGGCCAGCACGGCCGCCTCACCCTCGAAGGGCGTCGCCTCGTTCGCACCCTCCGCCCTCAGATTTACCCACAACAGAAGGAGCCGCTCGCCGCCGCTCCTGAACCAGTAAGGCTTGAAGTCGAACTCGATGTCGCCTTTGATGGCCTCTGTCTCGCGGGGCTCCGACAGAGCAGGGAGCGGGATGGACTTGTGCGCGGTCGCGTCGGCCTTGAGGTCTGGCAAGAGCAGTCGCAGGAGGTCGAAGTAGGTCGTCTTCGAGCCGCTCCGCACGGGCCTCGACAGCTCCTCCGACTGCGTAGGCGCGCCGCCCGAACCGCGTGCTTCCACCCCAAGACCTACGACCGTCAACAGCGCAATCAGCGGCATGCGCCGTACCAGTTTTATCGAACTCACATGCTTCTTCCTCCCTGCCGAACTTTCCCCTCAAGCGTCTACAGGAGATGCGCTTGGCATCTCCTGTAGATTGTCAACAGGGATCGTTGGCGATATCGGGGGGAAGCCCGAGGCCATATTCAGTCAACGACCGTGAAGTCTATGCTGCGCGTTAGCGGCTCCTTCTTGTCGGACAGCGCGTCCGTGACGATGACCGTCAGGAGGTAGTGACCGGGCAAGAGCTTCGATAGCCCTATCTGCTCGACCAGGGCGAGCTGCGACGGATTGCCGCCGTGCGGCGTGGCCGGCTGCTCGGGGCTGTGGTAGATGATTCGGTCGTCGCGGCTGACGATGGTCCGCATGAGGAGCCGCGGCTTGCCCGCTTCGAGCTTCGCGTTGTAGACGACGGCGGTATAGCGCAAGTCCTGTTTGCGCGAGAGCCGGCGCACGACCGTCAGCGGGGTGGGCTGCGAGGAGCCGCCGAAGTCAACGGCATGAAGGAAGATGCTGCTCAGCGCCAGACGCCCCTTCGAGATGTCCGGCACCTCTACGTAGCGCGAGACCGTGCCGAGCCGACCGCTGCCCGATTCCCGCACGACTACACGCAACTGGTAGTAGCCCGGCGGGAGTTGCGTGGCGGCCGAGTAGGTCAAGCCCGTCGACTCGGCCCTACTATACGCCTCGGGCGTGAGCGCGCCGCTGATGGTCTGGCTGAAGCCGCCGCGCGTCTTGCCGCGCTCGTCTATCACGAAGCCGACTACGTCGAACGAGAAGGGGTACTTGCCGCCCGCCTCCTCGACGCCGAGCGTCTTCGGGTCTATCAGGAGATTGATGTCGAGCGCCGCGCCCTTCGGCGGCGTCATCCTCATGGAGAGGTTGGCCGTCACATCCACGTCGCGCCGTGCGAGCGGCGCACTGGCCGCGGCGGCGATCTCCTGCTCCTTCGTGGGCGGCGCGCCCGATCTCTTCTCCTCGCGCGCGAGGTATCCCGAATATTTGTAGAGCCGCACGCCGTCGCGCTTGACCTTGATGTCGAGCTTGCGAAACTTGTTGTCGAACTTCTCCGCAGGCGAGTATGCGAGCATGTAGTACCCGCGGCTGCGCGCGAGAATCTTGTCGAGCCCGAGCTTCATGTCGTTGGTATTGGTGACGGAGACGCCCCCGGTCGTGTCCGAAAGGAGCCGCAGGCTGAGGTGCTCGTCCGCGCCGTCGAGGGGGCTGCCGAACGCGTCCAGCTCCGAGCCGCCGTGGCCGAAGTTCGGGTCGCCGCCGAACCCTAGGCCGCTGCCGGCGGGCGTGTCCTGAAAGCTGCGCACGCCCGGCGAGGCGTTCAGCCCGCGAGGGTCCATCGTGTTGATGACGACGCCCGAGCGCACGGCGGCGTCGGCAAGGAGCTTGAGCAATCTGTCGAGGTAGGGGCCTAGTCCGGCGCTTGTGTTTGCCATCGGTATCGGCGCGCCGTCGGCGTTGATGGTGCTCTTCCCGCCCGCGCCGAAGCCGGGTATGCCGCCCGACATCAGGACGAGCGACTTGCGGCCCGGAATGTCGCGCAGGCTCTCGATGACGTTCTGCGCGGTCGCGAGCCCGATGAGGAGGCGGTTGATGCGCGTGGATTCGTCTAAGACGGTGGTGGCCGCCTCGATGCCTATGTCTCTGAAGTTCTCCGTGCTCGTCCCGATGCCGCTGTTGTTTAGCGTCTGCTGCAAGATCGCGGCGGCCTGATTCTCTCCGACGTTGGCGAAGGGGTTGGCCGTGACCGACCGGAGATCTTTGACGGCGCGGCGCAGCGTCTCCTTGTCGGAAGTGAGCTGTTCGAGCATCCCCTTGCCGCCGACCGTGCGTATGATGGCGACGAGGTCGCCCTGCTGCATCTTGTTGTCCACGAAGTCGTCGAGCACCTGACGCACCGTAACCATATCGTTGTAAGGGATGGTCAAGTCGTCCACGACGAAGGCGATGACGCGCCGAACGTCGCGCGCCGCCAGCTCGCGCTCGATCCTCGCGTTCCTGGGGAGCAGCGCACCCGCCCGCTCGCCTTCCGCGCGCGCCCCTTCCGCCCGGCGTTCGCCCTCTACGCTGACGAACTCCATAAACTTAACGTCCTGCCGCTTGCCGTTCTCGTAGACTTCAAAGTCGTCGAGCTTGAGGTCTCTGATGAGGTTGTCGTTCTTGTCCGTGACGACGACGCTCGTCTGGACGAGTTCGGAGCTTATACGTACGACCTCGTCCTCGTCGGCCTGCGTGGGCCGTTGGGGCGTCGTATCCTGCCGCGCGGCCGCGGGTAGAGACAGCAGCGCCAGAAGCGTGAGCAAGAAGAGTGGCCGGATTCTTTTCATGGTGAGTGCACCTCAATGTTCGTTAATGTGTAGAGCGTTCGGAGGAGCGGCGTCGTCGGATCCGAATGGGGAGTCTCTCTCTTTACCTGCTCGGCATGATAGCAACCAGTTTGGGAAAGCCGAAAGCGGAGCGCGAGCGTTTACTCCAGGTATCTCGATCCCGCCCAACTCGGTCACGCCCGTGCAAATCTAGTGATGATAATGTTTGAGATTAGGTTCGCTAAATCGTACTAGCCCGAAGATGGGTGGCCGAGCGGTAGGATTTCAACTCTCCATCAAGGACATTACCGGACTCCACGCGCTCTTATAACTGCGGTAAAAATCTGCGCCGGGCTTCCTTTGAAATTCTACTTTTAATGACCCGTATAGTCCGTGACTGTTCACGACGAGAGTACCGGCGAGTTGGTAAGGGACAGGTCGGCGACGACTCGTACGTCGAGGGGCGGAGACGGCGCTCATGCGTCTCAGCAGCGTCGCAGGCTCCTCCGGCGGCTCGGTGGTGCTCGCCCCGCGCGCGGTTGCCACGTTAGAGATAACTGACGACCCGCAAGAGTCTTCGGCCAACCCAATCGCCGAGTCCGGCAGGTTCGTGCGCGAGCAGTATCAAGACTTCCTCAATCGCGAGCCGGACGCCGCGGGGTTAGCATTCTGTACGAACGAGATTGAGAAGTGCGGTCGGGACGCGCAGTGCCGCGAAGTCCGCCGCATCAACGTCAGTGCGGCCTTCTTCCTCCCGATAGAGTTCCAGCAGACCGGCTACCTCGTCTACCGGCTCGACAAAGTCGCGTTCGGGAACATCTCAACCCTCAAGCCCCTCCCGCTGACGCTCTCAGAGTTCCTTACAGACACGCAGAGCATCGGCCAAGGCATCGTGGTCGGAGCGAACGGCTGGGAGCAGAAGCTCGAAGAGAACAAGCGTACTTTCATCGAAGCCTTCGTCGAGCGCCCCGGCGTCGAGGCAGGCTACCTCGGGACTACGACCGAGCAGTACGTGGACGGCCTGAATGACAACGCGGGCGGCGCCCTCTCGCGAGGAGCGCGACGGGCTCGTGCACCACCTCAAGACCGGTGCGAAGACGCGCGCGGAAGTGCTGCGGGCGGTGGCCGAACACCCGACCGTGACTCGCCGCGAGTCGAATCAGGCATTCGTGCTCATGCAGTACTTCGGCTACCTCGGGCGTAACCCGGACGACGCGCCCGAGTTGAACCGAGACTTCGCGGGCTACCAGTTCCGGCTCTCGAAGCTCGACGAGTTCAACGGCGACTTCGTCTCTGCCGAGATGTTCAAGGCATTCATCTCTTCGGACGAGTACCGCCAACGATTCGGCCGGTAGCGCGGAGTGGCTACGACAAGAGGGAAAGGCCCGACAGTATTTACATCCTGCCGGGCCTTTCCCTCTACATAAATTATCGGACGACGGCGCTGCAAGCAAGTATCGAAAGTCAAACATCCTGCTTCACGAGCGCTCTGTGTTCGCAGCGCATGACGCCTTTATCGAAACCCTCCGGATACCACATCCCGGTACCAAAACAATCCGGACACTTTGAGGCGTCAACTTTAGGGGCAGTAGCGGATTGCTCTTTCGACCTCTCATCATCAATCTGCCGCTTCTCCTTCTTCCAGAGTCTGCGGCGGAGGTGCTCCGCCAAGAAAGATGGAGCACTCGAAACGGTCGTCCTCCCGGCGGCTATTTTCAACTCAGTGGCAAGAACCTCGGCCAGTTCCGCCCAGCGCTGTCTCTCTGCGGATGATGTGCTCCTTCCCGTAGTCTCTTTGACTGCCCTTCCAATCACGGTGATGAAATCGGTGAACGCCTCATCATCATCAGTTCTCTCAGTATTAGTCTTAAAAGAAGTCTTAGAAAGCTCGGAAGTTGTTTGAGCAGTTGGACTTAAACTCCCGGTACCGGGAGTAGTTTCTACCGGTGGTACCACCGGTAGAAACTGCCCGGAGGTACCACCGGTACCGGGAGTACCGGTGGTACCGGTGGTACCGGTAGTCTCTTCTGGTAGGAGCACGGTATAAACGCTGCCGCCCTGAGAGCCTTCGGACCATTCCCACGTGACGAGTCCGGCGGCGCGTAACATCTTCAATTGCTCGCGTAATGTCTTGTCCGAGCCAATGCTAGCCGCCTTCATAATCTCGCGCCATGACGCCTGCACGGTACGGGTCGGCACTATCGCGCCGCGAGTGCGGGAGTACAGGTAATCATAAATCAGCTTACCCTTGCCCTTGAAGATGCCTGCCGGCGCCGCCTCGCGGTGTATGGAGTTAGCGACCTTCATGAAATCGCGGGTAGGCGCGACGGGTAGAGTACTACCGGTACCGGAGGTACCACCGGTACTACCGGTACCGGTGGTACCTCCGGTACCGGTAGTAGGCTTGCTACTCGGCAGCGGCGTGCCGTCGTCAAACATTTTGGCGAGGTCGTCGCTTGCGTCCGTCTCAGTCTTCTTCGGTAATCGAGGTCGGGTGTCTTGTTTCAACAAGTCCTGAAATTGCTTCTGGTCCGACTTTTTCATCTCCAAGCCTTTCCCTGACTTCGTTAGCGAGGTTGAAGAAAGCGAGCGCGGCCGGGGAAGCAATGTCGGTCTCAAAAACCGACTTGCCGAAGCCCGTAGCCGAGTTGACTGCCGCCGCCCGCGGGACGGCAGTGTCGAAGAGATTGGTCTTGAACATCCCTTCGATGTGAGCGCGCACCTGCTTGTCCACCGTCTGACGGGCGACGTACATGGTGGAGAGCGCCATAATCACCATCCGCGGCGAGTGGGCCTTACGCACGGCCGCGACCATACGCATGAGTTGAGTTAGGCCGACGACGGCGAATCGACTCGACTCGATCGGGATGATGGTCATGTCAGCCATTGCCAGCGCGTTTAGCGTAGGTGCTCGCAATGCCGGGGGCGTGTCGATGACGCAGTAATCGTAGCCCGTGCGTACACTGGAAAGTCGCGTTTTCAACAGCAAATCGCGGGAAACCGGCTGGCCTTCAATTAACGTCTCGGCGTCGTGATCGAGGCAGGAGGGGACTAGGTCGAGCTTTGGGCGGGCACGAAAGACGTAACTGGCGACATCGCCTCGGCTATCCAGCATGAGTCTGTGGGCGGTGCAGCGCGTAGACTCCAATTCTTCCAAGTCTGCGCCAAGTGCCACGGAGAGGTTTCCTTGGGGGTCGAGATCGACCATGAGTACGCGCGCGCCTTGGCTAGCCAGAACTATTCCCAAGTTTAGTGCGCACGTAGTTTTTGCGCAGCCGCCCTTATGGTTGGCAAAAACAATCGCCTTCATGCTGCCTCTGCTTTCTTAGGCTTCATGAGAGATAGTACGTCGGCCTTACTAACGAGCTTAACTCTCCGATCCAGTTGGTATATCCAGTGGGGGAGCAACCCCTGCTTAATAAGGTAGGCCATCTTCGCGCTGCTCACGCCGAGAATGGTGCGCGCTTCCTCCGCACGAATTAAATCACTCGGTTGGGTTGAGTCCATAAGTCCTCCAGAGGCTAGGCACGGTATCACAGCAGTATAAAGGTGGCAATAGGAACTTAAAGCTAACTAAATGTATGTGGAGTGATGAGGAGAGATAGATTCGTCCCGTTTTATCTCTTTGTAAATCTTCAGAAATTTGACTAAACGAGGAGTAAAAGCCGAGACGCGAGCCAGTTGTTCGGCCTCGAAAAGGTTTATGACTCCATTTTCGAGCGGCCCGATTACGTCGGTGGGGAAGTAGAGCAGCCGCAGGTAATGGACAACGAAGCTCGGGGATGAGATTCGAGAGGATGTTTCACGGTCGAGTATCTCGCCGAGACGTGCGGCCACTCCGAGCAGGTCTTCACATTTCCACTTGCCGGGCCATCCACGCTTCGTATCCGTAGCGGGATAGCGTTGCGCGTGTCTGGCGGCATAGAGGAGGCGCACCAACTCCCTGTCTTTGTGTGGGATGAGGTCTGGCAGCGCCGCGCGCAGCTTGTCATTGCTTGTCATTGATTGAGTGGAGGCAGCGGGCGAGGCGAGCGGATCAGTCTTACTCCTCTTCTTCTGGTAGCCCTCAAAGTCTGATAGCAGCCCCATCGTCGATGATGTTACACGGAGACTGTTATATCACACTTAGGATAGGTGATATTTCGTGCTTTTCACCAATTGAGCACACAAACGCGTCAGTTGTGTGCCCATCCTGCAATGTAAGATTGTAGATGAGAAGGCTCCTGAAACAGCCCAGAAATCTCAAGAGGTGGGGTGGTTAGAGATTCAATTTGCCATCTACGGCAGTAGGCCAGGCACGGGCTGGCGAAAATGTACCGCGTACCGCCAGCCCGTGCCTGGTGACCTGCCTTTGGCGCTCCGCTTGAGCGAGGGATTAGGCGTCGGCTTTGCCGCGACGTGCATGGGGGCTATTGCTCGGCCGGTGGTTGCCAAAGTTCAACCTTGTTGCCTTCCGGATCCATGACCCACCCGAACTTCCCGTAATCTGAGTCATCTGTCGTCTCTTCAAGCACGTCGCAGCCTTCATCGCGGAGTGCTTGAAGAAGCGCGTTCAAGTCCTCCACCCGATAGTTGACCATGAAGGTCGACTTACTTGGAGCCATGCGGTTACCACTAGCTGGATGAACGCACCAAGCCGTAGTTCCCTTGGTCGGACTGCCGTTGGCGTCGATCCAGTCAAACTTTGCACCACCCCAGTCTTGTACATCAATGCCAAGGTGAGTCTTGTACCAGGCACCGAGTGCCTTCGGGTCCTTCGCGCTGAAGAATATGCCACCAATTCCAGTTACTCTCTTCATCTGCTCCTCCGATTCGAGCCGGACGCGAACGGTCGCCATCCGACACCTAACTTCCATATTAGGCCACACGGTGTGGCCCAAGTCCGCCATTCGGCGCATCATACCCCGCATTGGTTCGGGGTCTCAAGATCAACGCATTACCTCCTACTGAGAAATTGGAAGCAGGTTAGGCTGCTCCTGATCTGTAAGCTGATCGGGTATCACAAAACTGAAGTGTAATCTGAACGTAGGGCGGACTGCCTTCCTTCACACCCTCTTTTTTAGATTGCTTCCATAATCCATGCTTGGGCGAAAAAGTAAAGAACAATTTTCCCGAAAGACGCTCCGAAGACGCTGCGAAGACGCGGACACAGTCCGACGTGATTATGCTGCCGCACCATCGATTGAAAATTGGACGTGATAATTCGCCGCCAGCGATGAGACGCGTCAGAGCCCGCCTCATTCTGTAAACGATTCTCGTTGTTATGCGGCCGAGACCAAGCGGCCTGAAACCGAAGCCACCTTAGGGGTCGGGTCAAGATGCGTCGGCGGAATTTAACGTTCACTCATTTATCGTTAAGGTCTGGCTCGAAGAGGAACCCACCAAAAACAGCGGCTCAATCCGGCATGGGCATATCACGCATATCCCTAGCGGCGAAAAGCGATACCTGAAGAATCTCGACGAAATCGCACCCTTCATACAGACCTATTGGAAGCAATGGACGTTCGGTCTGGCCTCAGTGAGCGAATAAGAAGATGCCTAAGCTTTAGAAGAAGCCAGCGCGAGGCCCAGAGAGAAAGAGAGATCGCAGAGAAGACTGAAACCTCACGTTTCTGATGTGGACACCTAACTAAATGCAGCGCGCGAAAACCGAGTGTTGCCAAATGTTTGAGATCAACTCATTTTCGGCTCCAAGGGTCACGGCGAACGGGCCCGTGGCAAGACTGCGAAAACATATCTTCGGAATCTCAATCGAAGAGGTGACTTTCGCCCGCCGCGGCTTTAATGACAGCGGGCGTGCTGCGAGGGAGCGACTGGAACATATCGGGCGAAGTTTTTTGCAAGGCTACCACGCAGCGCTTTGTGACGAAGAGCCTGAAGTGCTTGCTTCCAATCTGGAGGCGGTTGGCAGGGAGTCCCGCGGGTTCGCGTACGAGGGGGCAGCGATGGGCCTCACCTTGTTGGATCACCTATCGTTCCGGAAACGCGGGCGGCTACTAACCTTTCTGAACGGCGTGGGCTCCAAGCACACATACATGATTCACGTGGGTGTCGGTTGGGCCATTGCCCGCGTCCCCTGGCTGCGCGGCAATTTTCACCGTGCGGTAGCCGATCTGGACCCGCTGCTTCGTTGGTTGGCGGCAGACGGAAACGGCTTCAGCGATTTTTACTTCAAGTTCCCCCACTTTCTGCGTAAGCCGGAACGTCTTAACCAGCGTCAGGGGTACGCCCGACACGCCTATGCGCAAGGTGTCGGACGAAGCCTCTGGTTCGTAACGGGTGCGAAGGCTAACCTAATCTCTCAATCCATTTCATTACTACCTCAATCCCTTCATGGTGACTTGTGGAGCGGCGTGGGCCTCGGATGCGCGATGGCGGGAGGAGCTGACCGCGCCGAGGTTGAACTCGTCAGGTCACTGGCTGGAGATTACCGATCCGCATTGGCACAGGGCGCAGCCTTCGCCGCGAAGACGCGCCAACGGGCCGACAGCACCACCGACCACACCGAAATAGCATGTCAGATTCTCTGCGGACTCAACGCCGATGCGGCCGCAGAGGTCACTGACGCCATGCTTCAGCATCTACCCGAAGATGGAGAAGTGCCCGCATACGAAATTTGGCGGCAGCGAATTCAATCTCACTTACCCAGGAGCTAGTTGGTTATGAAGCTTGTGGCACATTTTGTTCGCAGGAACATCGTGCGTCTAGTCGCTATCGCGTCCGTCGTCGCACTCTACCTGCTGGCCCAGCAGCCGAGCCTATCCACTACGGAGCGCACAGCCCTGGCAGCTAACTTCCGCTTTAGCCGGTCATCCTTGTACGAGGTGCCGGACTCGTCTTATCGATCCCGTCGTGTGGTCAACCCCAGCCTTGAGCGGATCGCCTCCTGGGTGTCGGCAACGGGTGCCGCTGTCGCCCTAAACGATCTGGACGGTGATGGCCTCTCAAACGATGTTTGCAGCGTCGATCCTCGAACTGATCGCGTGACCGTGGCTCCAGCGCCGGGCACACCGATGCGGTATCAACCTTTTGCGCTAGACGCCGGCGGACTGTTTGACGCAAACGTGATGGCTCCGATGGGCTGTATGCCGGGCGACCTTAACGAAGATGGGCTGATGGACATCGTCGTGACCTATTGGGGACGTACGCCCATCGTCTGGCTTGCCAGAAAGCAGGATGGAAAGACAAGGCTGAAGCTCTCGAACGACAGCTACAGAGCACGCGAGATTGTCGGGGGCGGGGAGAGATGGTTCACCGGGGCGGCGACGCTGGCCGATCTCGACGGTGACGGGCATTTAGACATTGTAATCGGCAACTACTACAAGGACGGCGCTCACATCCTCGACGCTCACGACCAGACCAGA
>JBJMGR010000318.1:0-9224 GCA_045807805.1 Pyrinomonadaceae bacterium
AGTCATCAGTGAGGCCGCACGCGACGCACGACGCCGCGTTCAGAAAGTCGAGCGCCGCGCGCAGTCCTCAGACCACCCCGTTCTCGTCGGCGTCCCGGAGACCTTCTACCTCAAGTGCATCGTCCTCCGCGCCGTCGAGTGAGCGGCGGCGGCGGCGACGGGGTGCGCGAAGATTCCTGTTGAAATGCGTGCCGTTTGGCCGGATAATGTCGCTCCCGCGAGACGGCTTCGCAGAGGATGCGCTCCCGCGCACCTTCCTCATACAAACGCGGCACAGGCTGTTCGGCAACGGCCCTTTCAATCAGGAGACCTCTCAGATGTCCAAAGAGAACGCGGCGGAAAAAAAAGGCACCTGCTTTGTCGTGATGGGCTTCGGCAAGAAGATGGACTTCGAGACGAAGCGCACGCTCGACCTTGATAAGACCTACAACCAGATAATCAAGCCGGCGGTGGAGGATGCCGGGCTGGAGTGCATCCGCGCTAATGAGATCGTCCACTCGGGCGTCATAGACGTGTGGATGTACGAGCAACTGCTCAAGGCCGATGTGGTGGTCGCCGACCTCTCGACCTCGAACAAGAACGCCTATTACGAGTTGGGCGTACGCCACGCGCTACGGCCTTACACGACCATCATCATCTGTGAGGACGGTGCCCAGACCTTCCCCTTCGACGTGAACCACGTCGCCATCCGCCAGTACCACCACCTCGGCGAGGGCATCGACTTCGACGAGGTGATGCGATTCCGCAAGCTGCTCACGGACGCCATTGTCAAGATTTACAACGACGACCCGAGGCCGAAGGACAGCCCCGTCTACACCTTCCTCCAAGACCTGGCTCCGCCCGAGTTGGCGAAGGCTATTCAGGACGTGGCCGAGGCCGTGGCGGCGACCGCGCCGAGCACGGACGGGCAGGAGGACATCGTTAACTACAGTGAGCGCATGCAGGAGGTGAACGAGGCGCAGGAGGCGGGAGACTTCGGCGCGGCGAAGTTTCTGCTCACGCAGCTTCGCAAGAAGATGAGGGAGGCCGCCCGCAAGTCCGCGCGGAAGGCCGCCGAAGACGCCGCCAAGCAGGGCGCGCAGGAGGTCGAAGTGAAGGAGCGGCCCGAAGACCCCTACGTCATACAGCAACTCGCGCTAGTCACGTACAAGAGCAAGCAGCCGACCCCGCAGGCGGCACTCGAAGAGGCGCGCGAACTGCTCAAGACGCTCGACCCCGCGACCTCTAACGACCCCGAGACACTCGGCCTCTGGGGCGCGGTGCACAAGCGGCTGTGGGAGATCGCGGGCGAGAGCGGGCACCTCGACGAGGCCGTGCGCGGTTACGAGCGAGGGTTCTACGTACGCAACGACTACTACAACGGCATCAACTTCGCTTACCTGCTCAACGTCCGCGCCGCCAACGCCGCCAAACTCGCAAGGGCGGCGGCCGACCCCCCGGCGGCGGCCTTGCATTGGGCGTCCGCCATAGCCGACTTCGTGCAGGCTGAGCGCATACGCGCGGAAGTGCTTGAGGTCTGCGAGCGCTGGCTCGCGGAGAACTCCATGCCCGGCGAGCACGTGGGCAAAGAGACGAAGGCCGCCCACCTGGAGACCCGGTACTGGGTGATCGCGACGAAGGCGGAGGCGCTGCTCGGCACGGGCCAAGCGGCGCAGGCGGAGCAGATCTACAAAGAGGCTTACGCCCTCAACCCCCCGAAGGCGTTCATGATTCCGAGCACAGAGGAGCAACGCGAAAAGCTCCAGAATATGCTGACGGAATCACCACTCAGGCACGTCTCGGCCGCCACCGCTTAGGCCGGAGTCATCTCACCGCAAAGGCGAAGGCCCGGCGCAGGCGTGCGCCGGGCCTTCGAGTGTTCGGACGACCTCCTCCGCCGCCGCGCCTACTCGACCGTGACGGATTTGGCGAGGTTGCGCGGCTGGTCTACGTCGCAGCCGCGTCGGACGGCGATGTGGTATGCGAGGAGTTGGAGCGGGATGACGGCGAGTATCGGCGAGAGGAGGTCGGACGACTCCGGTATCGTTATGACGTGGTCGGAGACCTTCGAGGACATCTCGTCGCCCTCGGTCAGAACGGATATGACCTGCCCCTCGCGCGCTTTGACCTCGACGATGTTCGAGTGCGTCTTCTCGTAACGAAGCTCGGATGCGTGGTTGCCCGCCTCGCGCGGGTTGACGACGACGACGGGGAGGCGCTCGTCTATGAGCGCGTTCGGCCCGTGCTTCATCTCGCCCGCCGGGTAGCCTTCGGCGTGTATGTAGGATATCTCCTTCAGCTTCAACGCGCCTTCGAGCGCGACGGGGAAGTTGATGCCGCGCCCGAGGTATAGGAAGTCGGTCGCGCGGTGGAACTCGCGCGCCAACTCCTCCAACTCGTCCGACTCCGAAAGCAGGTGCTCTATCTTGAACGGAAGCTCAGCGAGTTGCTGCGCATGGTAGCGGGCCTGCTCGTCGGAGAGCGTGCCGCGCAACTGCCCGAGGTGCATCGCGAGAAGGTAGAGCGCGATCATCTGCGACGTGAACGCCTTCGTCGAGGCGACGCCTATCTCCGGCCCCGCGTGCGTGAGAATCGTCCCGTCCGACTCGCGCGTTATCATCGAGCCCTGCACGTTGCAGACCGCCAGCACCTTCGACCCGCGCTCCTTCGCCTCGCGCAACGCGGCGATGGTGTCGGCCGTCTCTCCCGACTGCGAGATGACCAAGAGGAGCGTGCGCTCAGACATGACAGGGTCGCGGTAGCGGAACTCGGACGCGTAATCAACCTCGACGGGCACGCGCGCCAACTGCTCGATCATGTACTTGCCCGCGAGCCCCGCGTGCCAGGACGTGCCGCACGCCGCGATGAGTACGCGGTCGAACTCTTTGAACTCCTGCGGCGTGATGTTCATCTCGTCGAGGTAGACGCGGCCCGTGTCGAGAGAGACTCGGCCCTGCACGGTGTCGCGGACGGCGCGGGGCTGCTCGTAAATCTCCTTGAGCATGAAGTGCTTGAACCCGCCCTTCTCGGCCATTATCGGGTCCCACGTTATGCGCTGCGTGTGCGGCTCGACGCGGTTGCCCTCGAAGTCCGTCACGCGCACGGAGTCTTTGGTGAGCACGGCTATCTCGCCGTCGCCGAGGAAGAACACGTCGCGCGTGTGCTGAAGGATGGGCGGAACGTCGGAGGCGACGAAGAACTCGCCGTCGCCGAGTCCGATGACTACGGGCGGGCCTTGTCGTACGGCGATGATGGTGTCGGGCTCGTCCGTCGAGATTATCGAGAGCGCGAAGATGCCGCGCAGGTCGCGCACGGCTAGGCCGACGGACTTCTCGAACGACTCCTCGCGCTTCATGTGCTCTTCGATGAGGTGCGCGACGACCTCTGTGTCGGTCTCTGTGACGAAGCGGTGGTCGGTCTTGCGGAGTCGGTCTTTGAGCTGGATGTAGTTCTCGATGATGCCGTTGTGAACGACGACGACGCGGCCCGTGCAGTCGCGGTGCGGGTGCGCGTTCTCTTCGGTGGGTCGCCCGTGCGTAGCCCAGCGCGTGTGGCCTATGCCGTACGTGCCGTCGAGCGGTTTGAGCCGTATGGCCTCTTCGAGGTTGCGAAGCTTCCCCTCGGCGCGCCGTATGTCGAGGTGGTGGGCCTCGTCAACGACGGCTATCCCGGCCGAGTCGTAGCCGCGATATTCGAGCTTCCTCAACCCGTCGAGTATGACGGGCACGACCTGCTTGTTTCCGACGTAGCCGACGATACCGCACATATTATTGCTTTCCTTTCAGGAAAGCAGTGACGGGTGACGGGCGACGGGTGACGAGTTAAAGGCTGTCCTATCTCGTCGCTCGTCACTCGTCACCCGTCACTGCCGTTATAACCTCTTCCGCGCCTTGCGAGGCAGGTTTGTCCTCTGACTCCTTCGTCTCGTCTTCGCGCGCGAGCCTCTTCTTGACCTTGGCCGGGACTCCGGCGACGAGCATGTCGGGCGGAACGTCTTCGGTGACGACGGAGCCCGCGCCCGTAACGGAGCGCGCGCCGACGCGCACGGGCGCGACGAGCATCGTGTCAGAGCCTATCTTCACGTCGTGCTCGATGGTCGTCGGGTGTTTGTTCTTCCCGTCGTAGTTGCACGTCACAGTGCCCGCGCCGATGTTCGTGCGCTCGCCGACCTCCGCGTCGCCGAGGTACGTAAGGTGCATCGCCTTCGACTTCGAGCCGAGACGCGACTTCTTCATCTCGACGAAGTTGCCGACGGCCGAGCCTCCTTCCATCACGGCGTTCATGCGCAGGTGCGCGAAGGGGCCGACCGTGCAGTTGTCTTCAATCTCCGAGTCAACTATGACGCAGTGGTCTTTGACGCGAACGCCGTTGCCGACGCGCGAGTCCGTGATGCGCGAGCCCTGTCCAATCTCGCAGCCCTCGCCGATGACGGTGCGCCCTTCGATGTGTACGTTCGGGTGGAGCGTCGTGTCGTGGCCTATCTGCGCGTCGGGGCTGACGTATGTGTGCTGCGGGTCGATTATCGTCACGCCCGAGTTGAGCATGAGGCTTCGGAGCGTGCGCAGACGCAGTATGCGCTCGAACTCCGAAAGCTCTACGCGCGTGTTGATGCCCGAGACTTCGCGCGCGTCGTTGTGAAGGTAGACTGACACGTCCTCGCCGTCCGCGCGGAGGATGCCGGGCACGTCCGTCAGGTAGAACTCGCCCTGCGCGTTCTCGGGCTGCACGCGCGAGAGCGCGTTGAAGAGCAGGCGCGTCTCGAAGCAGTAGATTCCGGCGTTGACCTCGCTTATCTGCCTCTCTTCGGGCGTCGCGTCCTTCTGCTCGATGATCTTCTCGAAGCGCCCCTCCTCGTCGCGCACGACGCGCCCGTAGCCCGCGGGGTCTTCCAGACGCACGGTCATCAAGGTGCAGGCCGCGCCGCGCCCTCTGTGCGTTCGGTGCTGGTGTATGAGTGAGCCCAGAGTCTCGGCGCGCACGAGCGGCACGTCGCCCGAGAGCACGAGTAGAGTCGAGTCCGCGTCGCTCAGGGCTTCGCGCGCGGCCAGAACAGCGTCGCCCGTCCCGCGCTGCTCGGTCTGCGTGACGAAGAGCGCGCCCGCCTCGCCCAACTCTTCACGCACCGCGCGCTCGACCTCGTCCGCCTGATGACCGACGACGACGTAGACGGGACGCTCGCCTTTGACGAGCGCGGACGCCGTGCGGCATACGTGCGCGATGAGCGGGCGGCCGCCGAGTCGGTGCAGAACCTTCGCCGTGGACGAACGCATGCGCGTGCCGAGGCCCGCGGCGAGTATCAGTATGTCGAGTGGGGAACTGCCCGCTTGTGTGGAAGGTTGCTGCTGTGGTCTGTCCATATGCTCTTCAGCGCACGGCGGACGCAAAGGGCCGCGCGCACGCCTGTTCGTAGCATGCGAGTATGACCCTCGCGAGCTTCTCCGGGCTGTGCCTGACCTTCTCGCCCTCGTCTAGTAAGTCCGCGCGCACGACCTGCGCCTCCTCGCCGAACTCCTCTTCGATTCTGTGGTCGGTCAAGCCTATCTGGCGCGCGCCCTCGGCCGCGTAGGCGGCGGCCTGTTCGGGGCTGACGTGACGGTCGTTGACGACCACGAAGTCGAACTCAATCTCGGGCGCGTAAGTCTTGACGACCTCCAAATGGCGGCGCGCCGTATAGCCGTCGGTCTCGCCCGGCTGCGTCATAAGATTGCAGATGAAGACCTTCACCGCGCGCGAAGAGCCTATGCAGTCGGCCACGCGCGCGACGAGCAGGTTCGGAAGGATTGAAGTGTAGAGCGACCCCGGCCCGACGGTGATGATGTCGGCCGAGCGTATCGCCGCGAGCGCTTCAGGCAAGGGAAGGCACTGTTCGGGCTCAAGCCGCAGGCGTCGAATCTGAGAACGCGAAGCGGTGATGCGCGTCTCGCCGCGCACCTCGCTCCCGTCTTCGAGTTCCGCGACGAGCCGCACGTCGTTGAGAGTCGCCGGATATATGCGCCCCTTGCTCGCGAGCACTTCCGAGGAGAGACGAACGGCCTCGACGAAGTCGCCCGTCACTTCCGTGAGCGCGGCGAGGAAGAGATTGCCGAAGCTGTGGCCGCCCAAACCACCCTCGCCCCGGAAGCGATACTGGAAGAGGCGCGAAAGGAGCGTCGAGTCTTCGGAGAGCGCGACCATGCAGTTGCGTATGTCGCCCGGCGGCAGCATCCGCAACTCGTCGCGCAGACGGCCCGAGCTTCCTCCGTCGTCCGAGACTGTGACGATGGCCGAGAGCGCTTCGAGCCAGGGACGGCCGCGCCCCTGTTCGCCCACGAGCACTTTCAGCCCCGAGAGCACAGTGGACAGACCCGTGCCGCCGCCGATGGCGACGAGCTTGAGGCCGCGCTCCGCGCTAACTTGCAATCTCTTCCGACTCCTCGCTTGAAACTGGGGACGCCGGCCGTCGCGGCCGACCCGAAGAATCATACTCGAAAGAGAGGGCTTTCAAAAGTTATTAAGGTGAAAAGGAGATTGCAGCGCGCGGCTCGGGGAGAAGGCGCGCGGCCGATTTTTCAGGGGCGAGAGTTTGGGAAGACTATCCGCTCGAACTCGGGGTCGTTGCGCAAGGGGGCGAGGTCTGCGTCCGACTGCGCGCGCACGCGAAGCACGGACTTCAACTCAAGGGCGCGTTCGAGCGCCTGCAACGCGGCCTCGATTGCGCCGAGGCGCGCGCGTGTCGCGGCGAGCGCGTAGTGCGTGTCGGCTGCGTCGGGGTCGCGCTTGAGAGCGCGCTCGAAAAGCTCCTGCGCCGCGACGAAGTCGCCACGGTTCAACTCTATCACGCCGCGGTCGTAGAGCGAGTCGGGGTCGCGCGGGAGCGCGGCATCCCTTTGCAGACGCGCGTCGGCGATGGTCAGGTACGTGCGTGCGCGCGCCGTCACTTCGGAGACGCCGCCGTGCTGGTCTATGAGCGAGCGGAAGAGGTTGCGTGCGGTCGTGAAGTTGCCGCGCGCGAACTCCTTGTGCGCGCGCTCGAAAGCCTTGAGAGCCGCGGCCTCGTCACGCGAGGGCTGGCGCGGCGGCGCGGGCGTGTGCCTCGGCGCGGGGCGCTGCGGAGTCGCGGCGGCGGCCTTCGATGCTTGAGCCTTCGACGATTTCGCGGGGACTGTCTTTGCCGTGGACTTCGCGGGCTGCTTGGCGGCCGGTCTGCTCTTCGCGGACTTCGCGGGCGACTTGCCGCTCGCCTTCTTCGCGGGCGCGGGCTTCGCCGCCGCCGGTCGCTTCGACTGTTTTGCGTTGGGGCGTGCGGACTTCGAGGCCGGGGCAGATTTCGCGGGCGAGGCTTTTCGCACGGGGGCCTTCTCCGCCGCGCGTTTGGGCTTAGGCTTCGCGGACTTTGTAGTCAGCTTGCGGCCTTTGGCCGAAGACTTTTGCGAAGCGCTATTATGCGGGGCGGGGCGGGAGGAACTTCTCTTGGCACCCTTGATACTCGGATCGCTCATGCGAAGCACTCGCTTTTCACAGCTCGCTTCCCCCTTTTAAGGAAGCCGCCGACCTCCAGCAGATTAACATACGAAAGCGTATAAATCAACGTAGAAGTAGGATTTGCAGGAAGTTAAGGGTCGTGGAGCCGCGTTTAACGATGGCCGTCAAAGAAAAACTGTTGAAGTCATCTTTGGCCGTATGTTAGAGTTCTTAAGGAGTGCCGGGGCTTCTCCGTCGAGAGCCTACAGCAAACGCCCGCAGCCCCGCGGGTGCGAGGGCCAAGCCTCTTCAACTCTTCATTTAAGTTCTTCCATAAGGCTCCCCGGAGAACACGCCCCTTCCAGCTCATCTTCTGTCCGCATCCTGCGAGAGAAAGAGCCGTGTACGAATGACAGACACACCTATCATCATGCACGAGCAGCAATACCAACAGCTCGGGCATATCTTGAACAAGCTGCGTCTTGAATCTTTTTCCCGCGTGGTCTTTCTCGTGGACAAGAACGGTCAGCAGATCGCTGTGCACGGCGACGTGGGCAATATAGATACGACGAGTCTCGCGTCGCTCGCGGCCGGCAACGTGGCCGCGACGGGCGGGATGGCGCAGCTCATCGGCGAGAAGGAGTTCCCGACACTCTCGCACGAGGGGGAGCGCGAGAGCATACACATCTGCATCATCGGCCGCGTGCTGCTCGTCGTCGTCTTCGACGAGCGTTCCAGCCTCGGACTCGTGAAGCTACGCGTCAAGCAGGCTTCACGCGACCTCTCCGCCCTCTTCGTCGAGGTCGAGCGCATCACACAGGAGCGCCGCGACCGCGAAGAGGCCCTCTTCGCCGAGATTACGGACGACGACATAGACAGCCTTTTCAATTAGTGACGAGTGATGAGTGACGAGTGATAAGAGAAAGCCTGTCCTGCCTCTTATCAGCTATCACGCATAACTTATCACTCTCCGGGGTGCCATGACTTTCATCAACTACGCTTCAAGAGAGATAAACTGCAAAATCGTCTACTACGGGCCGGGCCTGTGCGGGAAGACGACCAACCTGCAATACATCTACGACACGACCGCCCCGACCGCGAAGGGCAAGCTCATCTCCCTCGCGACTGAGACCGACCGCACGCTCTTCTTCGACTTCATGCCGCTGGAGCTGGGCACGGTGCGCGGCTTCAAGACGCGCTTCCACCTCTACACCGTGCCGGGGCAGGTCTTCTACGACGCCTCGCGTAAGCTCATCCTGAAGGGCGTGGACGGCGTCGTCTTCGTCGCCGACAGTCAGGAGGAGCGCATGGACGCCAACATAGAGTCGCTCTACAACCTCGAAGAGAATCTCACGTCGAACGGCTACGACCTCAACAAGATTCCATACGTCCTCCAACTCAACAAGCGCGACCTCTCGAACGTCATCCCCGCCGAAGAGATGATCGCCGAGCTTCGGCGCAACGGCGAGCCCGTACACGAGGCGATAGCGGCGAAGGGCAACGGCGTCTTCGACACACTCAAGTCCGTCGCTAAGCAAGTCCTGACAGAGCTTCGCAAGAGCTAGAAAGGCGCGTAAACCGTGAACCGTGACGAGATAAGGCGACCGGCCTTTCTCGTCACGGTTCACGGTTTACGCGCCTTTCAGACGAGCGACTTGATCATCAGAAGGCCGTCGCCGCCGTTGGAGTAGTAGCGCGGGAGGCGTTGTGTGACGTTGAAGCCGAGCTTGAGGTAGAGGTCTTGCGCGCCCGTGTTGACGGAGCGGACTTCGAGGCGTGCGATGCGCACTTCGCGGCGGCGGAAG
>JBJMGR010000319.1:0-32573 GCA_045807805.1 Pyrinomonadaceae bacterium
CCTGCCCGACGGCAACTTCGAGAACTTACAGATAACGCTCACGCAGCAGCAGGTGAGCGACCTCAAGGCTGGCCTCTTCTACGTGAACGTCCACAGCCAGAACTTCCCCGCGGGCGAGATTCGCGGACAGTTCGGCGCGTCGGGTCAGCCCTCGATAGTGCAGCTAGACACGTCGGACACGAACGTGAGCGAAGGGCTCGTCGCGCAGTCGAAGACGATAAAGGTCTTGAGACTCGGCGACGCGACGACCGCCGCAACCGTTGACTATGCGACCAACGACGGCACTGCCACGGAGCGCTCCGACTACACGACCGCGCGCGGCACGCTTCGCTTCGCTCCGGGCGAGACCGAGAAGACTTTCGACGTTCTCATCACCGACGACGCGTTGCAGGAGACGGACGAGACCTTCAACGTCACGCTCTCGAACCCGACGGGGCCGCTCGCGATTGGCGCGCCGGCGTCCGCGCCCTTCACGATTAAGGACAACGACGGCGGGCCGTCGCAGCCGAACCCGATAGACAACACGCAGTTCTTCGTGCGCCAGCACTACCACGACTTCCTCAACCGCGAGCCGGACGCCTCGGGGTTAGCATTCTGGACGAACGAGATAGAGAAGTGCGGCGCGGACTCTCAGTGCCGAGAGTTGAAGCGCATCAACGTCTCTGCGTCCTTCTTCCTGTCAATCGAGTTTCAGGAGACGGGCTTCTTCCTCTACAAGCTCTACGCCGCGAGCTTCGGGCGACAGCAGACGTACTCGGAGTTCATGCGCGACGTGCAGGAGTTGGAGCGGGGCGTCGTAGTTGGGCAGGGCGACTGGCAATCACGTCTCGCAGCGAACCGCGCCGCGTTCGTCGCCGCGTGGGTCAAGAGCCGCGAGTTCCTCGGAGACTTCGACGGCCAATCGAACTCCGCTTACGTGAACAAGCTCTTCTTCCACGCGGGGCTGAACGTGGACACATTCCCCAATAACGCCGACAGGGACGCGTTCGTCGCGGCGCTCAACGCCGGGACGAAGACGCGCACGCAAGTCCTGCTCGAAATAATTGACCTGCCCCAGATGAGAGAGCGCCACTTTATACAGGCGTTCGTGTTGATGGAGTACTTCGGCTACCTGAGGCGCAACCCCGCAGACCCGCCCGACAACGACCTCGGCGGCTACAACTTCTGGGAGTTCAAGCTCAACCAGTCCGGCGGCGACTTCATCAAGGCAGAGATGGTCAAAGCCTTCATCTCGTCGGACGAGTACCGCCACCGCTTCGGGCAATAAACAGAACCGCGAGCGGTAGCGAGTGGGTCTCAAGCTCCGACGAAGGCAAGCCCGTCGGAACCTATACACGCGGGCTTCCGCTCGCGGTTCTGTTCTTCAGCGCATCCCTAACAATAGGAGCACGGAGCGGTCTTGGACTGCGCCTCGCGCCTCGCGCCAGCGTTCGAGGGCTTCGAGTTCTCGCGTGTTGACGGGGCGGTTGCCGAGGCGCGCGGCCGGGGTCTTCTCGAAGGCGTGTTCGGTGAGCGCGAGGTGCGGCTCGCGCGTCTCAAGCTCGCGCCCCGTTGCGAGCGCCGCGTCGGCCGACTCAACGTCCGGGTAGAAGTCACCGTAGATGAGTATGTGCCAGACCGTCTCCGGCCCGTCGCCCTCGCGCGCGAGCACGCGTATCAGCCCGAAGCCGCTCTCGACCTGAAAGACGAGGTCGTCTCCCGGTTCGTAAACGAGTGCCATAGTCCGCGCCCCTCTCCGAAATTTTTTTAGAGCTTAACACACGCGCGCGCGTCGTCGTCCCGGCCGCGCGTCGAAGTTGTGGACGCGGCGCAAAAGTCCGGTTTACTATCTGCCTGAACGTGGAAGGCTTCGATGAATGACTCCGTGCAACAGAGGGACTACTACTCGCTGCTCGGCGTCGCGAGCGGCGCGACGCGCGAGGAGATAGAGCGCGGCTACAAGCGTCTCGCGCGGCGCCACCACCCCGACCGCGGCGGCGACGAGGAGGAGATGAAGGCGCTCAACGAGGCTTGGCGCGTGCTCGGCAACGAGGAGGCGCGACGCGCATACGACGCGGGCCGCGCGCCCCTTTCGCGCTTCGCGTACGAGGCTTACGCGCCCGTCTCTTCGCACGCGGCGAAGGCAGACCCGATCAGCGGCCGAATCGTGGGCGCGCTGCTCTGCCTGTTCGCGGGGCTCGTGCTGCTGTTTCTCGTGAGGATTCACTACGTCGTCTTTCTCTGGCCGCTCGCGCTGCTCGCCTTGGGGATAATAGTGTTCGGCGTGCTCATCGCGCACGGCGCACTCACGTTCGCGCGCGAGACCGTGGAGCCCGGACACTTCGCGCGAAGGTTCGTGTGGGCGCAGGAGGTCTTCTTCTGGTCGTGCGTGGCGGCGGGCGGCTACGGAGTCTACTGGGCATTGGCCGCCGTCTGAGACGATGAGAATAACGGGACTAGACCTTCTGTTCCTCGAAGTAGAAAGCCTCGAAGAGTCGCTTGAGTTCTACTCCGAGCGACTCGGCTTCCGAGTAGAGTCGCACGCGCCCGAGGCCGAGCCGCCGATGGCGACTCTCGGCGCGGGACGCCTCAGGCTTATGCTCGCGCAGGTGCCACTCGCGATGGCGCGCAGAGGGCGCGGCGTACACTTCTTCTTCACGGTCGAGGACGTGGAGGAGTTCTACGACTTCGTGCGCGCGGGCGGGCTCGAAGTCGCGCCGCCTTCCGATGAAGGCTGGGGAGGCCGCTTCGTCACGCTCGAAGACCCGAACCGCTACCGACTCTTCTTCGTCACGTGGCACGACGGCGGGCCGCAATCGAAGGGCGCGGACTTGGGCTTGCCGGACTGAGCCTTGAGTCACTACAATCGACGCAGTCTTACTCCCGCTAAAACTGCGCGCCGCGAAACGCTCCCGAATCGGCGCGTCTCAAACTGAAAAGCCGGACGACGATGACGGCACGTGCGCCGTCGGGGAGCAGCAATGCGTTACGTCGAAAACCCGCCGAACCCCTGGCTCTCAACCAGCGTCGAGTGGATAGGCGAGCCGCCCGAGTCGCGCGTCGAAGTCTTCGAGGAGACGGAGACGCGCAGCATCATCACGCACAACAAGAGCCCCGACGTGGGCTTCGACTACTCGGTCAACTGCTATCGCGGCTGCACACACGCGTGCAGCTACTGCTTCAGCCGACCGACGCACGAGTATCTCGGCTTCGGCGCGGGCACGGACTTCGAGACGAAGATAGTCGCGAAGGTTCACGCGCCCGAACTCCTGCGCGCGGAGTTCATGCGCCCTTCCTGGCGCGGGCAGACCATCGTCTTCTCGTTCACGTCAGACCCGTACATCCCGCTTGAGTTCAACTACAGACTCACGCGCCGCTGCCTCGAAGTCTGCCTTGAGTTCCGAAACCCCGTCGGCATTGTTACGAAGTCCGCGCTCGTGCGCCGCGACAAAGACCTGCTCGCCGCGCTCGCGCGCGATGCGGGCGCGAGCGTCTACTTCTCCATACCTTTCGCGGACGACGAGATTGCGAAGGCGCTTGAGCCGACCGCGCCGCTCCCGGCCGCGCGCTTCCGCGCGATGGAAGAACTCGCGTCGGCGGGCGTCCCCGTGGGCCTCGCAATCGCGCCCGTCATACCGGGCCTCAGCGACTCGCACATCCCCGGCCTACTCAAGCGCGCGCACGACGCTGGTGCGCGCAGCGCCTTCATAAACCTCCTGCGCCTCCCCGGCAACGTCGCGCCCTACTTCGAGCAGCGCCTCCGCGAACGTCTGCCGACGAAGGCCGCCCGAGTCCTCTCGCGTCAGCGTGAAGTTCGAGGCGGGCGACTTAACACCGCCGAGTTCGGCGAGCGCATGCGCGGAAGCGGAGTCTACTGGCAGTTGATCGAGAAGAGCTTCCGTGTACACTGCGCGCGCCTCGGCTTCAACCGCGACGAGGAGCGGCGCGCATACGCCTCGCGCCCCTCGACCTTCCGACGGCCATCTCCTCAAGGCTCACTTTTCGACTGATTCTGAGCAAAGGGAAGAGAAAAGAGGGACAAACGCCCGTACGGAAAACTCTTCAAACCTCCCGCCGCGTGCCGCTATAATGTGGATGCTCTTGGCGACCCAGGAACAGAAGAGGAGGGAGTTGGGCGATGCTTACCATCAGGCAGGTAGTCTGCGAACGCGAGCCGTACTTCGTCGGCGACACTTCGACCGCGTTCGACGCGGCCGAGTACATGGCGAAGCGAAACATCGGTGCCGTCTGCGTCCTCGACGGCGAAGAGAAGCTCTGCGGCATCTTCTCGGAGCGCGACCTGCTCAACCGGGTCGTCGTGCACAGGCTAGACCCTTCGGCCGTCCCCATACGCGACGTGATGAGCGAGCCGCGCGCCGTCATCGAGTGCGCCGATACTCCGCACGAGGCACTCGAACGCATGGAGCAGGTAGGCAGCCGCCACCTGCCGGTCGTTGACGGCGACAAGTTCATCGGCATGCTCTCGATGCGCGACATCATGCGCGTCGAGATAGGCGAGCAGGGCGCGGAGCTTCAACTCCTGCACGAGTACATCCAGCACTGACTCGTCGAGAGAGTGATGAGTGATGAGTGTTGAGTGCTGAGAGGGAAGTACGGGCCTCGTGTTTTCTCATCGCTCATCACTCATCACTTAAATATCGACAAGGGGGCAAAAGATCGAAATGTGGCGGCACTTATTCTGTGCGCTCGCGTGCGCCTTTCTCCTCCTCGCGGCATGCGGGCAACCGCGCGCTGGCGGCGGCACGGAAGCGACATCCGGCGGCGCAACCTCGTCAGTCGAGAGCGGCGAACAGTCCGAGGCCGCGGACGCGGCGAAGGGCTTCAGGGTCGAGACCGTCGTCGGCAACCTCGTAGTGCCCTGGTCAATCGTCTTCGCGCCCGACGGGCGAATGTTCTTCACGGAGCGGCCCGGTCGCGTGAGGGTCTTCGAGGGGGACAGGCTCAGGCCCGAGCCCGTCGCGGTCATTCCAGACGTTGAGCCGACGGGCGAGAGCGGCCTGATGGGCATGACGCTCCACCCGCAGTTCGCCGAGAACCATCTCCTATACCTCGCATACGCTTACAAGTCCGGCGGCAATCAACTCGTGCGCGTCCTTCGCTTCCGCGAAACGAACGCGACGCTCGCCGACCGAAAGGTAGTCATCGAGAACATTCCGGCCGCGCAGTTTCACGCGGGCACGCGCCTGCGCTTCGGCCCCGACGGCAAGCTCTACGTAACGACGGGCGACGCGACCACGCGCGAAATTGCTCAGAAGCTCGACTCGCTCGGCGGCAAAGTCCTTCGCCTTAACGACGACGGCACAGTGCCTTCGGACAACCCCTTCATCGGGCAGCAGAACGCGCGGCCCGAAATCTGGACGTACGGCCATCGTAACGGGCAGGGGATTGACTGGCAGCCCGCGACGAACCTCCTCTTCGAGACCGAGCACGGCCCCTCCGGCTTCGACGGCCCCGGCGGCGGCGACGAGGTCAACATAATCGAGCGCGGGCATAACTACGGCTGGCCCGTCATACACCACCGGGAGACGCACGCGGGAATGGAGTCGCCGCTCCTCGAATACACGCCCGCGTGCGCGCCCGCGAGCGGCGCGTTCTATCGCGGCACTGCGCTTCGTCAGTTCACCGGCAACTTCTTCTTCGGCTGCCTGCGCGGCGAGGGCCTACAGCGCGTCGTGCTCGACGGCCCGAAGGTTGTTAGTCAGGAGCGCCTCCTCGAACACCGCCTCGGACGCATACGCGATGTTGCGGAAGGCCCCGACGGCGCTCTCTACTTCTCCACCTCGAACCGAGACGGCCGCGGCTCCCCCGCACGCGACGACGACCGAATCATGCGCCTCGTCCCTCAACGATGAAGTCGGGTCGCCCTGCTCGATAGCTTGCAAAGGTTCTATTGCGCTACCTTCAGGTTTAGTGTAATCTCCGCCAGCCTACAGACTTCATCTAGGGATATACACAGGCCCCAAAGCCTGCACTTTCGCTTCCGCCAGCCTCGCCTTTCTACACCCCATCTGCGCCCGTCCGAAGTGACGGAAGGAGTGAATGATGAAAAGCCCCCTCAGAATCTTCTCTGTGATTCTCATTCTTTTGGCGACGCTGGTCGTCATCAACAGAGGGTTCGCCCAAAGCGGCTCGTGGAGCACTAAAGCTTCGATGCCCACCGCGCGGGTGAGCCTTGGCGTCGGGGTCGTTAACAGTACGCTCTACGCCGTCGGGGGACACAACGGTGCGGCTCTGACGACGGTCGAGGCTTATGATTCGGTCTCCGACACGTGGACGACCAAGTCCCCGATGTCGACGCCCCGGAACGGCGTCGCCGTCGGTGTAGTCAATGGGCTGCTCTATGCGGTGGGCGGAGACACCGACAGCGGAGGCGCGGGTTTTCTTTCAAGCGTCGAAGCCTACGATCCATTGACCGACACGTGGTCTCCCAGAGCTTCGATGCCGACTCCGCGGGACATTCTAGGTGTCGGAGTAGACAACGGCATCCTGTATGCGATGGGAGGGCAGCTCAACGGCTTATTTCTCTCGACCGTGGAAGCCTATGACCCTCTTGCCGACACTTGGACGACCAAAGCCTCAATGCCGAATCCGCGCGGATTTTTTGGGGTGGGCGTCATCAACGGCATTGTCTATGCCGCGGGAGGACAGGGCGGCAGCGGCGCTGTTGCGACTCTCGAAGCCTACAATCCGGTCACAGATACGTGGGCGACACTATCTCCCATGCCAACGTCCCGTACGGCACCGGCCGCCGCGGTGCTCAACGGCATCCTCTACGTCATTGGCGGCGAGGGGGGAACTTGCGGCCCCAACTGTTCCGTGGTGGAAGCCTACGACCCGGCCACGGATACTTGGACGACGGTTGACCCGATGCCCACGGGGCGCGGCCTGCTGGCGGCAGGTGCAATCGGCAACAGCTTCTATGCGGTGGGCGGGCGCAATTCACTAGGCACCCTCTCGGCCGTCGAAATGTTCACGAGCGACTCGACACCGACACCCACGCCGACGCCTGAGCCAACACCGACGCCAACACCGACGCCAACACCGACGCCAACGCCAACTCCAACTCCCGAACCAACACCAACACCGACACCAACACCGACACCAACGCCTACCCCAATGCCTACTCCGACGCCGACGCCGCAGGTAGGCCCGCCGACGAATAAGGAGCAATGTAAGAACGGCGGCTGGCAGACGTTCAATACGCCGCGCGCCTTCAAGAATCAGGGCGATTGCATTCAGTTCGTCAATACCGGCAAGTAACGGAGGTATTGAGCAGACGGCACGCGCTCGACATTCACGACTAGCTCGGCGCGAGGGGGCGGGCACGGCTCGAAGTTATTAGCCGTGCCCGCCCCTCATAGTAGAAGGAAGTACGACTCGTCGTATGCGCGCGACTTCCGTTTAAGGGCGGGTTTTGAGTCGGGCTGTTTAAGACTCGCGCGTGTGCCATTCGTCGAGCAGTTGACGCTCGCGCTCGTGCGTTAGAGTGTTCGTCAAAACGTTCGTGCCTTCGGTCACGATTCCGGGCGAGCCCGCGCGCTGCCATGCGTGTGTGTCACGCGCGGTCTCGGCGACGGGGCGGAATGTGAGACCCGCTGCGAGTGCGCGCTCGCAGCTCACGTCCATGAAGAAGCGGTGATGCTCTGACGACTCGGGAATCCAGAGCGGCAGGTCGCCCCACGGCTCGACGCCCTTATCGAGTAAGAACTGCTCGTCGGCCCAAGTGAAACGTGCGTCCGCATCGCACCCTTCGCGGCAGGCTTCGAGGAACTCTCCCCACGTGAGCGCGTAGTCAGGCCCGGAGGCGTTGTAGACGCCCGCGCGTCTCGCGTCGATCATTCGCAGAACCCACTCGGAGAGGTCGCGCGCGTCAACGAACTGAACACGTCGCCCTCGCGGTGCGGGCGCTAAGACCTCGCCGCCGCGCGCAACTCGCTTAGTCCAGTACGTGAAGCGCCCCGTCGGGTCGTAAGGGCCGACGATGAGGCCCGCGCGCACGCTCAGCACGCGCCCCGGCAACGCACTTTCGGCCGCGCGCTCGCATAGAGCCTTGAGCGGGCCATATGCCGCGCCCGTCACCTCTTCGATTGACTCATCTTCCAGCGTCGCCGTCGGCGAGCCCTCGTCGATCGGCTGATGGTAGTCCGCATAGACCGACACCGAAGAGATGAAGACGTAGGACTCGACCGCGTCCGCCAAAACTTCGGCCGACGCGCGCACGATGCGCGGCACGTAGCCCGAAGTATCCACGACCGCATCCCAACGCCGCCCGCGCAAAGCTTCGAGCCCGCCGTCGCGGTCGCCACGCAGCCTCTCGACTTCGTGGAACAACTCCGCGTTATGCAGCCCACGGTTGAATATCGTCACCTCGTCGCCGCGCGCGAGCGCCGCCTCTACGACGTGACGCCCGAGAAACTTCGTGCCTCCGAGAATGAGCAGTTTCATAGGTGATAAGTGATAAGTGATGAGTGATGAGTTTCAAGTTCCAGGTTGCAGGTTCAAAGTTAAGAACAAGCCTTCAAACTTTGAACTTGAAACTTTGAACTTGAAACTCATCACTCCTTAAAGTGTGCGCGTCACCTTCGCGAGCGAGCGGGGGGCGTCCGGGTCTAGGCCCTTCGCGTCCGCGAGGAGCGCGGCGAAGAGTTGCGCGGGGATGATGTAAGGGATGACGGCCAGCGTCTCGTCTATCTCCGCCGGGAGCCGCACGGCGCGCGTCGCGAGCGACGCAGCCTCCTCGTCGGACGTGAAGGCGAGCGTGTCGGCGCGCAACTCCTTGAGCCTCGCGAGCAGCTCGCGCACGCCGCCGAGTGTGACGCCCGGCGGTGCGAAGGCGAAGATGGGGAAGTGGCGCTCGACGACCGCGAGCGGGCCGTGAAGGAAGTCGGCCGAAGAGAAACGCTCGGCCACGACGTAGCAAGTCTCCATCAGCTTCAGGGCCATCTCGAAGGCGTTCGCGTAGATAAGCCCGCGCCCGACGACGACGCAGTTCTCCATGAAGACATAGCGTTCGACCATCTGCTCAATCTGTGGACGGACTTCGAGAGCGCGCGAGGCGAAGTCGGGTATGGCTTCGTAACCGAGTCGCGCGCCGCCGTCCGCGAGCGCTTCTGCGAGCATGTAGAAGTGCATGAGTTGTCCTGTGTATGTCTTCGTCGCGGCGACCGAGCGCTCGCGCCCGCCGTGCATGAGCAGAGTCTCGTCCACTATCTTCGTCATCGAAGAGTCGGGCTCGTTCGTGATGCCGATTGTGCAGCACGCGCCGCCCTCGCGCGCTTCGGCGAGCACGCGGTTGATGTCCTCGCCCTCGCCCGACTGCGAGACGCCTATCACGACGGCGCGCGGGAGTTTCAGACGCGCGCCGTAGAGCGTCACGACCGACGGCGCGGCGAGCGCGACGGGAATGCCGGTCGTCACTTCGAGCAGGTAGCGGCCGAAGAGCGCCGCGTTGTCGGAGGAGCCACGCGCGACTAAGACGATGAGGTCTGGGTCGCGCGCGCGCAGGAACTCGCCCAAACGCTCGACCTTCGTGCGCTCCTCCGCGATTGTGCGCGCGAGCGCCTCGGGCTGCTGCGCGATCTCTTCGAGCATTAGCGACACGGGCCGCGTCCTCCCGGTTGAACTATTCGGACGAGCAACGCACGGCGGCGGCCGACGCGCGTTGACTCTCTTTTGCCATCATGTTAATTGTCGGCGCAAGTGCTCTGAGACCTTGCCGGAAAATTTTTAACGAAGCAACACGTGAGACTCAAGAACTCTACGCACGGAAATAGACGGCGACTCGCCGCTCTCTGCCTGCTCGCGTCGCTCGCGGCCGCGAACTTTTTGCAGCCCGCGCGCGCGGCGTTAGTGAACGCGCGAGAACGCCGCGCAGTCGAGCCGCGACCGTCGAAGAATCACGCGCAGTCGTCAGAGACGAGTCGGACGACTGAAAAAGACGCGCCCCTTCAAGTCATACCCGCGCCCAAGTCAATGACGAGTTCGGGCGAAGACTTTCCGCTCTCGAAGGAGGTGCGCGTCGTGCTCGCGGACACGAAGTCTGAGGACGACCGCTTCGCCGCGCAGGACTTCATGGACGACGTTCGAGAGACGGCGGGCGTCGAGCTTCGCTTCGGCTCGGGGGGAGGGAAGAGGCGTATTCTCGTCGGCCTGCTCAGTTCGCCGCGCGTGCGCGAGGCCCTCGAAAGTTCACGCGCGGCCGTGCCCGAAGACCTCGATGATGAGGGCTATGTGCTGGCAGTCAACTCTCGCGGCGTCGTGGTCGCGGGCTGCACGAGCGCGGGCACGTTCTACGGCTTACAGACCTTGAAGCAGCTAGTGCGCGGCGAGGGCACCGCGACGCGCGTGCAGGGCGTGCGCGTAACCGACTGGCCCGCGATGCGCTGGCGCGCCGTCTCCGACGACATAAGCCGCGGCCCCGTGCCGACGCTCGAATACTTCAAGCGGCAGATTCGCACCGAGGCGATGTTCAAGCTGAACATGCACAGCCTCTACATGGAGCACGTCCTACGCTACGACTCGCACCCGCTCATCGCGCCCGAGGGCGGCGCGCTCACGCCCGCCGAGGCGCGCGAGCTTGTCGCATACGCGCGCCGCTTCCACGTCGCACTCGTGCCCGAACAGCAGACCTTCGGACACATGCACAAGGCCCTGAAGCTTGAGAAGTACGACGAGCTTGCGGAAGTCCCGTACGGCGACGTGATGACGCCGAAGGACGAAGGCACGTACAAGCTCGTCGCGGACATGTACAGGGAACTCGACGCGCTCTTCCCCGGCGAGTTCTTCCACATCGGCGCGGACGAGACCTTCGAGCTAGGGCGCGGCCGAAGCGCCGAAGACGTTAAGGCGCGCGGTATCGGCCCCGTCTACTTCGACCACCTCAAACGCGTACGCGAGCTTCTACAGCCATACAAGCGACGCCTTATGTTCTGGGGCGACATCGCGCTCAACCACCCCGACCTTCTGCCCTCCGTCCCGCGCGACATGATCGCGATGAACTGGGACTACTCGCCGAAGCCTTCGTACGAGGCGCGCATAAATCTTTTTAAGAAGGCGGGGCTCGAACAGTTCGTCTGCCCCGGCGTGCAGAGTTGGAATCAGATTTTCCCGAACGCGAACGCCGCCTCGATCAACATCATCAACTTCGTGCGCGACGGGCAGCGCGCGGGCGTGCTCGGCATGATGAACACGCAGTGGGACGACGACGGCGAGTCTCTCTTCGAGATGGACTGGCACGGCATCCTGCTCGGCGCGGCCGCTTCGTGGCAGGACTTGCGCGCGCCGCAAATCGAGACGCCGCGCGTCGAAGAAGAGTTCGACAGAGACTTCGATTGGGCCTTCTTCCGCCACGAGGGCAACGAATTGACGAAGGCCACGCGCATTCTCGGCGGCGTAAACCCGCTGGTCGGCGGAATCAATAACGACGAACTCTTCTGGCGCGACCCGTTCACGGACGACTTTCAGGAGACGATAGTGCGCGGCAGGGAAGACAGGATCAAACAGCTTCGACTCGCGGCCGAGCAGGCGGAGGAGTTCATAGAGCGCGAGCGGCCGCGCGCACGCCGTAACGTCTCGATGCTCGACGCGATGGGCTTCGCCGCGCGCCGCTTCGACCATCTGGGCCGACGCGCGCAGGTGATGTCGCAGTTGAGCCGCGACTACTGGGATGCGTACCTGAACCTCGGCGACCGGAGCCGCGTGCGCCGTCTTCGCTCTTACTCGGGCGCGATATACAACTCGCTTCGAGAGATGGCGGAAGAGTTGACGGCGCTGCGCGAGGAGTACCGAGAGCTTTGGCTCAAAGAGAACAGACCTTACTGGCTCGCGAGCGTGCTGGCGCGCTATGATCTCGCCGTCTCGCGCTGGCTCTCGCGAAGCAAGCAGGTCGAAGAGGCGCTGCGCGACTACGACCAGACCTCGACGCTGCCCGCGCCCACGGAGTTCGGACTCGGGCCTAGACCGGAGCCCAAACCCGAGCAGAATCAGAAGCGTTGACCCCGGACAGGAAGGAGCTTGAGCAATGAGCACGACCGTAGGCGAGTTGGAAGCGAGGCGCGTCGAGGAGACGCGGGGGCACACGGAAAAGAGGCTTGATGAAGGCGCGCCTTCATCAACGTCGAACGCGACGGCGCGCATGCTCTCGCTCGACGCCTTTCGCGGCATGACCGTCGCCGGGATGGTACTCGTCAACAACCCCGGCACGTGGGGCGCGATATACAGTCCACTTGAGCACGCCGCGTGGCACGGCTGGACTCCGACCGACCTGGTCTTCCCCTTCTTCCTCTTCATCGTCGGAGTCTCTATCACCCTCGCGCTCGGCCGCCGCGCGGAGAGCGCGGGAAGCAAGCGAGACCTTTACGTGAAGATTGTTCGCCGCAGCGTCATCATCTTCGCGCTCGGCCTATTCCTCGCGGCATTCCCGTTCTACAACTTCACGACGCACGCCTTCCTAGACCCTTCGACGCTGCGTATACCGGGCGTGCTACAGCGCATCGCCGTCTGTTATCTGTTCGCGTCGGTCATCTTCCTGAACACCGACTGGCGCAAACAGCTCTACGTCGTCGCGGGGCTGCTCATCGCATATTGGGCTCTGATGGCGCTCGTGCCCGTGCCCGGCTTCGGGGCGGGCGTGCTCGACAGCAAGGAAGGGAACCTCGCCGCGTACGTTGACCGCGCGGTGCTCGGACTTAACCACATGTGGAAGCAGGCGAAGGTCTACGACCCGGAAGGCATTCTGAGCACGCTGCCCGCGATTGCGACGACGCTCTGCGGCGTGCTGACGGGCCACCTGCTGCGCTCGCGCCGCTCGGGCGTGGAGAAGGTCGCGGCGATGTTCGTCGCGGGCACGGCCTGCGTCATGGCGGGCTGGGCTTGGAACTACTGGTTCCCCGTCAACAAGGCTCTCTGGACAAGCTCGTACGTGCTGCTGACGGCGGGGATGGCGCTGCAACTGCTCGCGTGCTGCTACTGGCTGATAGACCTCAAAGGCTATAGGCGTTGGTCTCTGCCATTCGTCATCTTCGGGACGAACGCGCTCGCGGTCTTCTTCCTCACGGGGCTGTGCGCGAAGCTGCTCGGCATCATCAAATTCACGGGCGCGGATGGAAAGTCAATCTCACTACAGGGCGTAATCTTCACGAACCTCTTCGCGTCGTGGGCCGCGCCCGTCAACGCCTCGCTCGCCTTCGCACTCTGCTTCGTCCTCGTCTGGCTCGGCCTCATGGCGATACTCTACAGGCGCGGAATTTTTATAAAGGTCTGAAATGATAAGTTGAAAGTTCCAAGTTGCAAGTTCAAAGTTAAAAGAGAACATGCGTTCAACTTTGAACTTGCAGCTTGCAACTTGTAACTCGCGAACGCACGCCTTCAGCTCATCATTCCGCGTTCATCATCTCCTTCTGTAGCCGGGGCCGCGCAAGGGACGGCCCGCGTTCGTTCCGGTGCGGCGTCCGGCGTCAACTTCCAGTTGCCCGTTGACGAGGACGTAGCTGATTCCCTCTGGATATCGGTTCGGTTCGTCGAATGTGGCGAGGTCGCGCACGCGCGCGGGGTCGAAGACTGTCACGTCGGCGTACGCCCCCACGCGCAGCACGCCTCGGTCACGCAGGCCGACGCGCGCGGCGGGCTGCGTGGTCATCTTGCGCACGGCGTCTTCGAGCGTGAGCAGATGTTCGTCGCGCACGTAGCGCCCGAGCACGCGCGGGTACGAGCCCCATCCGCGCGGGTGCGACTTCGAGCCCGCGAGCGGCCCGTCGGTAGCACGCGCGCCGCTGTCGGTGCAGATGCTCACGAAGTGCTCGCGCAGCGCCGCGCGCAGATCGTCCTCGCTCATCATGAAATAGATCGCGCCGGTCTGTCCGCGATCCGCGGCGACGATGTCGAAGAGAGCTTCGAGTTCGTCCTTGCCCTGCTCCTTCGCAATCTCAGAGATGCGCTTGCCCTGCAAGCTCTCCAACTCGCGGTTAACCACCGAGCCGACGAGCACGCCCGAAGCGCCGCCGCTGCCGAGGTATATGTTCTCCCACTCGTTGGAATCCTTCAGCACGTCGGCCTTTATGCGAGCGCGAGTCGAAGGGTCTGCGAGCCGCGCGAGCAACTTCTCCGTGCCGCCTTCGAGCGCCCACGGCGGGATGCATGCCGACAGTCCCGTTGACGCGGCCGTGTAAGGGTAAACGTCCGCCGTCACGTCCAGACCCCGCGCGCGCGCCGCGCGAATCTTCGCGAGGACGACGGGCATGCGCCCCCAGTTCTTCCTGTACGCCGCCTTGAGGTGCCATATCTCGACGGGAATCGCGGCGCGGCGCGCAATCTCGAAGACCTCCGCGAGCGACGCGTCCAAGGCGTTAGCCTCACTCCGCTGGTGCGTCGCGTAGATGCCGCCGTAGCGTCTGGCGACCTTCGCCAGCTCGACTATCTCGTCGGTCTTGGCGAAGCGCGCGGGCACGTACTGCAAAGACGTGGAGAGCCCGAGCGCGCCGTCTCGCATCGCGTCGGCGACGAGCGCCTTCATCTTTTCGAGTTCGTCCGTAGTCGGCGCGCGATTGTCGTAGCCCAGGACGAATGCGCGCACCTGCGTCGCGCCGACGAACGTTGCGACGTTGACGCCTGTCCCCGTGCGTTCGAGCCGCGCGAAGTATTCGCCGAGCGTGCGCCAGTCAACGTCGAGGTTATAGCGACGGTAGAAAGACTCGTCCTCTTTAATCAAACGCTCGTTGACGGGCGCGATTGAGCTACCCTCGCCGGTGACCTCCGTCGTTACGCCCATCATCACCTTGCTCATCGCGCGCGGGTCAATCAAGACGTTCTGCTCCGACTGACCTAGCATGTCTATGAAGCCGGGCGCGACGACGAGCCCGCGCGCGTCAATCGTACGGCGCGCGCGAAGGGGCTGGCGCGCGAGTCCGACGAAACTGATGCGGTCGCCCTTGATGCCCACGTCGGCGCGGAACGCCGCGCGCCCCGTCCCGTCAACGACGCGCCCGTTGACTATCGCCACGTCGAACTCTTCGGGCGCGGCCGCCTCCACTAACTGGCGCGGCGCGCGCATCGATGTCGCGGCACAGAGGAGTGCGAAGATGAGTGCGAGTCGCACGAGTTTGGGGCGCGTGGAGAACAGACCTGCGTAGTGGCTCCGGCGTTTCATAATCGAAGGGGCTCCTCGGAAGGTTGCTGTGACTGCGCGGCCGATTATAATCAGACTGTAAGTTTTCCGAGAGACAAATTCGTTCGAGAAGGAAGAGAGATTCGTGTCCAAAGTTGCGCCGGTCACGCTCGGCGAAGTCGCGCGCGCAGTCAGCGGTAGTCTGACGGGCGGCGACGCCGACGCGCCCGTCACAGACGTGACGCACGATTCGCGGCAGGCGCGCGCGGGCTGGCTCTTCGTCGCGATACGCGGCGAGAAGGCCGACGGCAACCGCTTCGCGGCCGACGTATCGAGGCAGGGCGCGCTCGGCGTCGTCTCTGAGTCTGAGAGGCCGGACGATTTCGACGGCGCGTGGATTCGAGTTGACGACGCACGGCGCGCGCTCGCGCTCGCGGCCGCCGAAGTTCAACGTCATCCTTCACGCGAGTTGAAGCTCATCGGCATCACCGGCACGAACGGGAAGACGACGACCGCGTATCTCGTCGCGGCGGTCGTGGAGGCGTCGGGCGAGAGCGTGGCGCTCATCAGCACGGTCGAATACCGCGTCGCGGGCGAGCGACAGCCCGCTCTTCACACGACGCCCGAGGCGAGCGACCTTCAGCGCATACTTCGCCGCGCTGTCGAGAGCGGCTGCCGCGTAGCCGTCATGGAGTCTTCGTCTCAGGCGCTAGACCTGCGACGCTGCGACGCGCTGCGCTACGAAGTCGCGGCCTTCACGAACCTGACGCGCGACCACCTCGACTATCACGGCACGATGGAGTCTTACTTCGACGCCAAGCGCAGACTCTTCGACGGTCGCCTCGGCGAGCCGCCGCGCGCCTCGGTCATAAACGCCGACGACGAGTACGGACAGCGGCTCTCTCAAGAACTTTCGAGCGCGGGCCGACGCGTGCTCCGCTTCGCGATTGACGCGGACGCGGAGGTGTCGGCGCGCGGCGTCGAGTTCTCCATGTCGGGCACGCGCATGCGGCTTCGCACGCCCGAAGGCGAACGAGAGGTCACGTCGCCGCTCGTCGGACGCCCGCACGTCTACAACATCCTGACGGCCGCCGCTTGCGCGCACGCCGTCGGCATCGGGCTCGACGCGACCGCGCTCGCGCTCAAGACCTGCGGCGGCGCGCCGGGCCGCTTCGAGCGCGTCGCGCACGAGCGGGGCGACTTCGCCGTCGTCGTTGACTACGCGCACACGGACGACGCGCTGCGCAACGTGCTTCGCACCGCGCGCGACGTGACGCGCGGGCGCGTCATAACCGTCTTCGGCTGCGGCGGCGACCGCGACCGGACGAAGCGCGCTCCGATGGGCGAGGCCGCCGCATCCTTAAGCGACGTGACAATCGCGACCTCCGACAACCCGCGCACGGAAGACCCGGAGGCGATACTGCGCGACGTTGAGGTGGGCTTGCGCGCGACGGGGAAGCCTTACCTGAAGATTGTTGACAGGCGCGATGCCATCCGACGCGCAACCGAAGAGGCGCGCGCGGGCGACCTCGTCGTCATCGCGGGCAAGGGGCACGAAGACTACCAGATAATCGGAACCGAGAAGCGACACTTCGACGACCGCGAAGTCGCGCTCGAAGCGCTCTCGACTCTACAGAACCGCGAACGGTAGTGAGCGGGTCGCGAGTTATGCCGAGCGCGCTGATACCGCATCGCACGCCCGCTCTCTACCGCTCGCGGTTCTGTTCTTACTTGAAGGAGACGTTGAATGAAAGTCATCGTAACGGGCTCGGGCGGTCTGGTGGGGCGCGCTCTGGTGCGCTCTCTGCTCGCGGACGGGCACACGGTAACGCGGCTTGTGCGCGGCGGCGCGCAGCAGTTTCGAGCGCCGGGGACTGCGGCCGTCGAATGGAATCCGGAGAGCGGGGCCATCGACGCGGGTGAGCTTGAGGGTCATGACGCGGCCGTCCATCTCGCGGGCGAACCCGTTGCAGAGGGGCGTTGGGACGAGGCGAAGAAGCGTCGCATCCTTGAGAGCCGCGTGAAGGGGACGCGCCTGTTTGCGGAGACGCTCGCGGGCTTGAGAGAGAGGCCGCGCGTGCTCGTCTCGGCGTCGGCCATAGGTTTTTACGGCGACCGCGGCGACGAGGTCATGCGCGAGGAGAGCGCTTCGGGCGAGGGCTTCCTGAGCGAGGTCTGCCGCGAGTGGGAGAAAGCGACTCTCGCGGCGAGTCAGGCGGGCGTGCGCGTCGTGCACATGCGCATAGGGTTCGTTTTGAGCGGAGAGGGCGGCGGGCTTCAGAAGATGCTTCCGCCGTTCAAGCTCGGCGTCGGCGGCAAGGTCGGGAGCGGCCGTCAGTACATCAGTTGGATAACGCTCGAAGACCTCGTGCGCGCCATACGCCGCGCGATTGAAGATGAGTCTTTGCGCGGCCCCGTCAACGCCGTCGCGCCCGGCGCGGTGACGAACGAGCAGTTCACGAAGGTTCTGGGGCACGTGCTCGGCCGCCCGACGATATTTCCCGTCCCGGTCTTCGCGCTGCGCCTTGCATTCGGCGAAGTGGCCGACGCGGTCATGCTCGCGAGCACGCGCGTGGAACCAGCGCGACTCAAAGAGGCGGGCTTCGACTTCAAAGACTCGGAGCTAGAGGGCGCGCTGCGACACGTCTTGAAGAAAGGATGAAGGCGGAAGGATGAGGGATGAAGTGAGAGCGGTTAAGCCTTAACTTCATCCCTCATCCTTCCGCCTTCATCCTTCTCCTTTGCGCGCCCAGTAGAAATATATGGGCAGGCCGAGGGCGATGATGCCGAGGCCGATGAGCGCCTGTCTCGGCGTCGCCATGAGCGTGTTGAAGATGAGCCAGCCGGCGGCGAGCAGGAAGATGATGGGCAGCACCGGGTAGCCGAGCGTGCGGTACGGGCGTTCGGCTTGAGGCTGCGTTCGTCGGAAGATGAAGACCGATGCGGTGTTGAGCGCGTAGAAAATCCACGCGGCGAAGATGACGTAGTCCGTCAAAGTGTCGAACGAGCCCGAGAGCGCGAGCACGCAAGACCAGACGCATTGGAGTATGAGCGCGTTGACGGGGACGCGCGACCTCTCCGAGAGTCGCGCGAGCGGGCGGAAGAAGAGCCCGTCCTTCGCCATCGCGTAGGATATGCGCGCGCCCGAGAGCGTGCCCGTGTGGAGCGAGCCGAGCGTCGAGACCATCATCGCCATCGCGATGGCTCCGACGGCCGCCGGGCCGAGGAACTTGCGCGCGACTTCGGTCGCGACCGATGAAGCCTTCGCGACGCTCGCGACCTCGACGGGCGAGAGCACGTAGAGATACGCGAAGTTCGCGAAGATGTAGAGCGCGGCGACTATCAGTATGCCGCCGATGAGAGCGAGCGGAAGGTTACGCTGCGGGTTCTTCACCTCGCCGGCGACGATAGTTACGTTCGACCATCCGTCGTATGCCCAGAGCGCGCCGAGCATCGCCGCGCCGAAGCCCGCCATGCCGCCGCGCGCCGTCGCCTCCACGCCCTCGCACGCGCCGCCCGCGCCGCTCAGAGAGAAGTGCGCGAAGCTCCCCTGGGCGAGCAGGAACGCGCAGACTCCTATCGCGAGCACGATGAGAATCTTCAAGCCCGTCAGTAAGACTGAGACCTTGCCGCTGACGGAGACCGCGAGGCAGTTGACGAGCGTCGCGATGATGATGATGGCGAGCGCGATGACTTGCAGGTGTCCGAACGGAATGTCGTAGCCGAAGACCGGCAGAGTGAAGTAGGTTCGGTCGAGCGCGCCGCCCGCCAGTATGTTGAGAAAGATGGCGAAGCTCACGCCCTTCGCCGCCTGCGAGCCCGTGTATGCGACGGCGAACTGCGTCCAGCCGTAGAGGAACGCGAGCGGGCGGCCGTAGCCCTCGCGTATGAAGACGTACTCGCCGCCCGCGCGCGGCATCATCGCCGCAAGCTCCGCGTATGTGAGCGCGCCCGCGAGGCTCAAAAACCCCGCCGCGACCCACGCGACAATCACTATCCAGGGCGACTCGACGTTGCACATCATCACGCGCGTCTTCAGAAAGATGCCCGTGCCGATGACGCTGCCGACCACGATTGAGACCGACGCGAAGAGGCCGAGTCCGCGTACGAGTGTGACGGGTTGTTTCGACGATTCAGACATGAAGGCCCTCGTGGTTAACGTCAGTCCTCACCAGACTTCGTTGGCGAGCAGGTCTTCGTAGGAGTCGCGGCGGCGTATGATACTAACGCCGCCGTTCTCTCGAATGAGCGCGACGGCGGGGAGCGGGCGACCGTTGTACGGGAACATCTGCGCGATGGTGTAGGCGCCCGTGTTGAGAAGCGCGAGCAGCTCGCCCGGACGCACATCCTCCGGGAGCCGTCGGTAGTCTGGGAGTTTCCCGCCGCGCTCTATGTCGAAGTATACGTCGCCGGAGTCGCACAAAGGGCCCGCTATCTTGTACGGCGTGGAGGCTTGTGCGTCGGCGCGCGAAGCGGAGACGACGTGATAGTACCACTTGTATGTCGTCATCGAGAGGAGCAGGTTGAAGCCCGCGTCGGTGAGGAGCCAAACGTCGCCAGTCTCCGGCCGTCGCTTGATGTTGCGGACGGTCGTGAGCAGCGTGCCCGCGTCGGCGATGACGCTTCGGCCCGGCTCAAGGAGTATCGTGACGCCTTCGAGAAGGTGCTCCGCTTCGGCGTCGCGTGCGGAGTCGCGCGCGGCCTGTAGTGCCGCCGACAGAACGTCCAACGGCTCAAGCTCCGCGCCGAGCATCTCGCGCTCTTCCCGTGGAAGCTCGTCGGCCTGCGAGCGGTCGCGTAGATAATTAACAGGGATGCCGCCGCCGAGGTTTATGTGTTCGAGCGTGTGGCCCGACTCCGCGTGAATCGCCTTCAGGTGCTCCCACATGACTCGGAAGGCCGCGGCGAAGGGCTCAACGTCGGGCGTCTGCGAGCCGACGTGTATGTGTATGCCTGAGACGTGCAGGAGTTCGGGCTCGCGCAGAGCGCGCCGGAACGCTTCGAGGACTTCGCCCGAAGTGATGCCGAACTTCGAGGTCATGAGCGCGGTCTGTAGCCCTAAGTGCGAGCGCGTGCCGATTTCCGGAACGAGCCGGAGCGAGACGCGCGCACGCTTGCCCAGGGCGCGCGCGCGTGATTCAATCAGCCCTATCTCGTAGATGGAATCGACGTTGATGGAGTAGATGCCCGCGGCGATGGCTTCGTCCACCTCAGCCACGGTCTTGCTCGTGCCGTTGAAGATTATCTGTTCGGGGCGGAAGCCCGCGCGCAGCGCCTTGAATAGCTCGCCACCGCTGTTGACCTCGCAGTCAATCCCCGAGTCGCGCACGGTGGTGAGCAGGCCCATCGTCGAGTTCGCCTTCGAGGCGTAGAAGAATCGCACGGGGTGTTTGACTTCGCCAGCGGCGCGCAGAAGGCGCGCGACGTTCGAGCGCAGGCGGCGCTCGGAGAAGACGAAGAGCGGCGTGTCGTGCTCGCGCGCGAGCGCGGCCGTGTCAACATCGTCGATGAAGAGTCGGCCCTCGCGCGCTTCGAGGTAGCCGGGGATCGCCCATGCGGGGGCGACCGTCGTCTGTGGCATCTTTTAGTGCTCCGTCCGAAGAAGTTTTTGCGGCAGCGTTTGCGAAGATAGAACGGCGGTAGGGAAGCGTCAAGCGAGGGGCGAAGATGGTTCTTCACGAAGAGAGAGCGGCCGGGGTTGATTGGCAGGTCGTGCGCGCGGAGTTTCCCGTCACAGAGGCTTACGCGTACCTGAACAGCGCGGGCGCGGGGCCGGTCTCGCGGCGTGTCGCGGAGACCGCCGCGCAGTTCTACCTTGAGACAGAGGAGTCCGGCGACCGCCACTGGGAGGTCTGGCTCGCGCGGCGCGAAAGGGCGCGCGCGGACATAGCGCGTTTGATAAACGCGGAGCCCGACGAGATAGCCTTCACGACGAACACGTCCTCGGGCATGAACCTCATCGTTGACGCGCTCGAAGGCGCGGGGCGCGTCGTCTCGTGCGAGCTTGAATTTCCAGTGACGACGATTCCGTGGATGCACCGCGGGATTGAAGTTAACTTGTTGAAAGCGCCGGACGGCGTGCTGCGCGCCGAAGATGTGCTCGTGTCCGCGCGCGCGGAAGATGCGGGCGTCATAGCCTTGAGCCATGTCCAATACTCTAACGGCGCGCGCATGCCCATCGAGGAGATAGGCGCGAGCAAGGGCAGCCAGTACTTCGTCGTCAATGCGAGCCAGTCGGCGGGAGCGTTTCCCATAGACGTGAAGCGTATGGGGATTGACGCGCTCTGCGCGACGGGCCACAAGTGGATGCTCGCGGGCTACGGGTCGGGCTTCGTATACCTCTCGCGCGAGATTCTGGAAGCGACGCGTCCGCGCGCCGTGAGCTGGATGAGCGTCGAAGACCCCTTCGCGATGCGAAACGACTCTTACGACCTGCGCACGGACGCGGCAGCACGCTCCGAGACCGGCTGCCCGCACTTCGCGGGCATCTTTGCCCTCGGCGAGTCCGCGCGACAGTTGTTGGAACTCGGCGTGGAGAACGTCGCTCGCCGCGCTCTCGCGCTCAACCGCCGCATGACGGAGAGGCTGACCGAGGCGGGCTGGAAAGTTCTGTCTCCGCTCGCTCATGAGTCGGCGCGTTCCGCCGAGACGCTCGTCGAAGCCTCTGACCCGCGCGCCACGGTCAAACACCTCTCGCGCAGCCGCGTCGCCGTCACCATCAAGCCCGAAGGCTTCCGCGCCGCCACGCACTTCTTCAACGACGACTCCGACATCGAACGCCTCGTCTCGGCACTCGAAGAGTTGCGCTGACAGCGGAAGTTGTAGAGAGATTTGACAGGCATACAGCCGTTGAGTATCTTCTCGAACGTTATTGTAGTCAGCACGACGTGGTGGCAAAAACTTTGCAGACCGCCGACAAGGGAAATCTGACCGAGGCTAGAATTCTTGCGGCCTTCGTCGCCGCAGGATACCTTGTGTCGGTGCCATTCGGGTCCGGTCACAAGTACGACTTCGTAGTTGACGACTCTAATCGTTTACTGCGCGTGCAGTGTAAGACGGGGCGAGTCAAGAGCGGCGTCCTTACTCTTCAACGCTTACAGCCAATCCGGCAACGGAGCGGTTAAGATGAGCTACAGGGGGCTCGCGGACTTGTTCGCGGTTCTCAATCCAGAGGACGATAAGGTATACTTAGTCCCGGTTGAAGAGGTCGGCGTGACGGACGTTTCACTCAGGCTCGCGCCCACGTTGAACAGGCAGTCGCAGAGAGTCAGGTGGGCCGAGTTATACCTTCTCCGGCCGTTGGTTTTAAGCGGGCGTGGCGCAATGGTAGCGCATTAGCTTCCCAAGCTAAGGGTTGCGAGTTCGAGTCTCGTCGCCCGCTTCGTTTCTCTCGGTAGTACCAATTAGAGACACGCTGCACTTCGTTCGTACAACGTTTGCGGCGTGTAACTCTTTTAGGGCTGTTTTCGGCGGTCTCTTCGTCTTCGCGTGCGGGCCGAGCATGGCACGTCTGTTGCGCTTTTGTGAGGCGTTGAGGGATCAATATGTTCAGACAACGGAGGATAGAAGAGAAGTGATGAAAAGACTTTTGTGTGGCGCGTGCGCGCTGGCGCTCGCCGCGTTGGCTGCGGGGTGCGGGCAGAACTCGGAGACTTCTAACGCGAACAACTCGAACTCGACGGTCGCGTCGAACATGAACACGTCGAACGTGAACGCATCGAACGTGAACGCGACAAACACGAACGCTTCGGGCGCGGCGTTGGAGACGCGAACCGCGTCGGACGGCTCGGTGATAAAGACCGAGACGGCGAACGGCGTCACGACCGAGACGCGCACGTTCAGCGACCCGAAAGGCCGCGTCGAGCGTGTCGTCGTCACCACGCGCGACGGCAGGAAGACCGCGCGCGTCTACTACCGCGACAAGTCTGTGCGTGAGCTGCCTGATAATGAAGTCGAGCGTGCTCTGAGCGCGACGGGCGACGCTATTGTGAGCGCGGGCGGCAAGGTCGTAGATGTTTCCAGGGACGCGGGCGCGGCGGTGGCGGATAAGGTCGAGGACGTTCCGAGCGAGGCGGACGACGCCGCGCGCGCGACCGCGAAGGGCGCGAAGAAGGTCGGCACGGTGACGGCCGACAAGGCAGAGGACGTGGGCGGCGCGACGGTCAACGGCGCGAAGAAGGCGGGCAAGGCCACGGCCAAAGGTGCGAAGAAGGTCGGCGGCGCTATAAAGGACGCCGTCACGCCGTAAACGCCGTCGCGCAACCCTTGCGCGAAGTCTCTATACTCTCAAGTGGTAACTTACAGGAGGGGCGGTCGTCGCCGTTGCGCGGCCGTCCTTCGGTGCTATACTCGGCCGCGAGCCGCCGCAGCGCGTCAATCGCGGCGGCCCCTTCAAAGGAGTTTGGACGTGGCCGACGAGACGAATAGCTGGACTATCATCTGCCCCTGCTGCGAGGCGACGCTCGTCGTCGATGCGCAGACCGGCGCTATCATCTCTCATCAGGAGAAGGCGAAGCCGCTCGCGTCGTTCGAGGAGATGGCGAAGGAGCTTGAGAGCCGCAAGAAGGTGCGCGATCAGGTCTTCTCGCAGGAGCTGGGCTCGATGAAAGACCGCGAGCGCCTGCTCGAAGAGAAGTTCCGCGAGGCGATGAAGCGCGCGGAGAAGGACAAGGACACGCCCTACCGAAACCCCCTCGACTTCGACTAACGCAGCCGGAGACTAACGCGCGCTGCTGTGATTGGCGCGCGTTAGTCTCCGGCTCTTTGTCCGTGAAGCGGCACATCTGTCCGCGCTAAGTGCGAGTAAGTTCCCCCGAAACTGAAATCCTTTTTTTTACGAACAGAGGGGGGAACCATGCCTGAGACAACAGAACTCCGTCTGCCTTCGACCGAAGGCGCGGAAGCAGACTTCAACAAGGGCTCGATACTTTTCGTCGGCACGGCGACGGTCGTGATGCGCTACGCGGGCTTCACGATTCTCACAGACCCGAACTTCCTGCACGCGGGCGACCACGTGCACCTCGGCTACGGCCTGACCTCCGAGCGCCTGACCAATCCCGCGCTCGACATCGAAGAGCTTCCGCCGATAGACTTCTGCGTGCTCTCGCACTACCACGGCGACCACTTCGACCGCATAGCCGAAGAGCGCCTGCGCAAAGACCTGCCGATAATCACGACCGAGCACGCGGCGTCGGAGCTTAAGGAGAAGGGTTTTACCGCGACCGTCTCGCTCGACACATGGGACGCCGTGAATGTGTCGAAGGGTGAAGCGCGCGTGCGTCTGACCTCGATGCCGGGCAAGCACGGGCCTTCGGTCACGGAGTTCTTCCTGCCGCCCGTGATGGGAAGTATGCTTGAGTTCGGCCGCGCGGACGGCGGGCGGACGGCGCTACGTTTCTACATAACCGGCGACACGCTCGTCCACGACGACCTGCACGAGATACCGAAGCGTTACCCCGACATAGACCTCGCGCTCTTCCACCTCGGCGGCACGCGAATCATGGGCGTGCTCTTAACGATGGACGCAGAGCAGGGAGTCGAGGCGATACGCATCATCAATCCGCGCGAAGTCATTCCCGTCCACTACAACGACTACGACGTGTTCAAGTCGCCGCTCGAAGAGTTCAAGCGCGCGGTCGAGGCCGCGGGCTTCGCCGAGCGCGTGTGTTACCTGAGCCACGGCGAGACCTACGACTTCGGGATTCCCGAGACACGCCTGCGCACCGCCGGGGCTTGAGCCGTGGGGACAGAAGGGGGGCGAGGACTCGTGATGTTAACTCACGAGTCCTCGCCCCCTCTGCGTATACGCATCCGCGGCGCGGCGTGAGACTTCAAACAGCACCTCCCAAAGGCAATGCAGCTTCCGGCTCGTCACCGCTTCGGGCCGCTTAATCACAAAACAGTGCTTTCGCGGAGCAGAAAGAAATAGATAAAGCTACCTCGAATCTCGGCGAAAGGACACAATCTTAAATGCTGACGCGAAGGCAGGTGTTTGGCCTTTTGGGTTCCGTCCCGCTCGCGGCGTGGTTTGGGGCGGCGCAGCTAGGTCTCTTTATCCTTGCAGGTTCGGGATGTGAAGAACAGTCTGACAAATAATAGCAGGCCGAATGTATATCGTTTGTTCCTAAATTAGCACGCAATGAGCATCCCTAACGCCCGGCATCACCCGCCCGCCGACTCCGTTCAATGTATATGACGAGACTCGTGTCGCGGGTTCGCGCGCATTCGGTTGTTAGATGCCGCCGCCGCCGGAACTACGCTCTTCTACATAACGTTCCCACTTCTCGATTGCCTGAAGCTCGGGCATATCCGTCGCCGTCACGTCATCATCGCCGGCAGCGAACCGCAGGAACTTAGCGATCACTCTACACTGGGCGTCGGTGAAATAATATTTGCTGGCGATTGACGCCGGCTCAGACTTCCGTAGCGACTTCTGTGGTTCATGCAACAGGTGGTATACACACGAATCAAGGATGCCGTTTAGATAATCTTCAAAGTGCCTCAAGCCGTACACCATGAAGGCCGGAAGGTAGTAACGGAACCCTTGCACATCCAGAAAAGATAGAGCTGAAGAACAGGCCCGAATATCTTCATCAGGCACATCTTGCCACCGCCGCTCGGTGTCGAGCCGCCGCGCCGCCCGGCACTCCTCATCAGACTTCCAATCATCGAGAGCGTCGGCTTCGTGCAGCGTCGTGCCGCCCTCGCGGGAAAGGCCGTCGAACGCCGCCGTAATTTCGGCAATCAACTCGTCACGCTGGCTCTCAAAGTTTGTCTCGTTACTCATGGCATCTAACTACTACTATTGCGTTGAATGATTAGGTCTACGAAGACGGTATCTAACTACGTAACGGGGCGTGAAAAGCCGAAGGTGTCGGCATAACTACGTCATGGGGGCTGTAAAAGCCGCACCGCTCAATCTAACTACGCGACGAGAAGGCAAAGGCCGAATCCGCGTGCGTCTCGCCCCGGCGCGCTTATGATGCCCGTGTTCGCGGATGCTTTCAACATGTTCTCGCACGGCCCAGAGCACACGGAAAGAAAGAAGCGCCGCGAGAGTCTTGCCTCTTCTCCCGCGGCGCTTCGTGTTTTGCGCAGGTCTGTTTTGCGGCGTCGCGCTCAGGCGGTCGCGGCGTTCGCCTCGGGACGCCAGCGCAGGACGGGCTTGCGCGCGGCGGCGGCCTCGTCGAGACGGCCGACGCGCGTCGTGTGCGGCGCGTTGAGAACCGTATCCGAGTCTTCGACGGCCTCGCGCGCAATCTCCTTCATGGCGTCGATGAACTGCTGAAGCTCGGAGCGGCCGACCGACTCTGTGGGCTCAATCAGCATCGCGCCCTGAACGATGAGGGGGAAGTAGATGGTCATCGGGTGGAAGCCGTAGTCAATCAGGCGCTTCGCGATGTCGAGCGTGTGGACGCCTTTTCGCGACTGCCTTTTGTCGGTGAAGAGAACTTCGTGCATCGGCGGCGAATCGAAGGGGCGGTCGTACGTGTCCGCGAGCCCTTCGGAGATGAAGCGCGCGTTCAGCACCGCGGCCTCGGTCGCCTCGCGCAGCCCGTCGTTGCCGTGCGTAAGGATGTATGCGAGCGCGCGAAGGTGCATGCCGAAGTTGCCGTAGAAGGCTTTGACGCGGCCGATAGTCTGGGGGCGATCGGAGTCGAGCCCGTAGGTCGCTTCGCCCGTCTCCGTGGCGGAAGCCGTGACGCGCGGGACTGGCAGGAAGGGTTCAAGCTCAGCGGTGCAGCAGCAAGGGCCTGAGCCGGGGCCGCCTCCGCCGTGCGGCGTCGAGAAGGTTTTATGCAGGTTGAGGTGAATCACGTCCACGCCCATGTCGCCGGGGCGCGCCACGCCGACGAGCGCGTTCATGTTCGCGCCGTCCATGTAGACGAGGCCGCCCGCCTCGTGGACTATCCGGCAGATCTCTTTGATGTTGCGCTCGAAGATGCCGCACGTGTTCGGGTTCGTGAGCATCAGCCCCGCAACGTCGCCCGACGCGCATAGCTCGCGCAGATGTTCGAGGTCTGTCAGACCCTCATTCGTCGAGCGTACGGCTTTGACCGTGAAGCCCGACAGATGCGCCGACGCGGGGTTAGTGCCGTGCGCGGAGTCGGGGATGAGCATCACCCTGCGGCGAGTGGCTTCGTCGTTCGTCGTGCCGTCTCGCGCGTCGAGGAAGGCGCGAATCATCATCACGCCCGTCATCTCGCCGTGCGCGCCCGCCGCCGGTTGCAGAGAGACGCCGGGCAGCCCCGTTATCTCCGCGAGGTGCTGCTGAAGCTCGTACATGACTTCGAGCGCGCCCTGCGCGTCCTCTTCCGTGGCGAGCGGGTGTAGGTTGGCGAAGCCCGCGATGCGCGCGACTCGTTCATTCAGTCGCGAGTTGTACTTCATCGTGCAGGAGCCGAGCGGGTAGAGGCCGAGGTCTATGTTGTAGTTCCAGGTGGAGATGCGCGTGAAGTGTCGCACCACGTCTGGCTCGGACAATTCGGGCACGCCTTCGAGGTCGTCTTCGCGCCTCAAGTCGGAGGGCAGCAACTCTTCGAGCGGCGTCTCTTCAACGTCGAGCGCGGGCAGGCGGTAGCCGCGCCGGCCCGTCTGCGAGCGCTCGAAGACGAGCGACTCGTTCTGCGTGATGTGGGTGGATGCTTTAATCATAGTTTCAAGTTCCAAGTTGCAAGTTACAAGTTGAAGGCCAAAGCTCTTAACTTTGAACCTGCGACTTGGAACTTGAAACTCCTTTCATCCCCTCGACGAGCGCGTCGATGTCCGCGCGCTTGTTCGTCTCCGTGACGCAGACGAGCAGGTCGTTCGGGCGTCCCGGCAGGTAGGGCGAGAGCGCGAGGCCGCCCGTGATGTTGTGCTCATTGGCGAGTCGGCGCAGAAGCCCTTCGGCCTCGACGGGAGCGCGCACGACGAACTCGTTGAAGACGGGCGCGGAGTGTGGAATCGAGAAGCCTTCGATTGAAGCGATACGTTTGCGCGCGTACGCGGCCTTCTGAGCGCACTGCGCGGCCACCTCTTGAAGTCCCGCGCGCCCCATCGTCGTCATGTAGATGGTCGCGGCCAAGGCTATCAGGCCCTCGTTCGTGCAGATGTTTGAAGTGGCCTTCTCGCGCCGTATGTGCTGCTCGCGCGTGGCGAGCGTCAAGACGAAGCCGCGGCGGCCCTCCTTGTCGTAGGCCATCCCCGCGAGTCGGCCCGGAATCTGTCGCGCGTACTTGTCGCGCGTCGCGAAGAGCCCGACGTATGGGCCGCCGAACGATGCGGGCACGCCGAACGACTGCCCCTCCGCGACGACTATGTCCGCGCCGCACGCGCCGGGCGAGCGTAGGAGCCCGAACGAAGCTGACTCCGTCACGACGACGACGAGCAGAGCGCCGACGGCGTGAACCTTGTCGGCGAAGCCCTTCAAGTCTTCGACGCATCCGAAGAAGTTGGGCGACTGAATGACGACCGCCGCGACCCTTTCATCGAGCGCCGCGTCGTCGAGGACGGTGCGGCCCGACGCTTCGTCAAAGCCCGTGCGTAGAAGCTCAATCCCCGCGTGCGCGACGTAGGTCTCAGCGACCTGCATGTACTCGGGGTGTACGGTCGTTGAGACGAGCACGCGCGAGCGGCGCGTGACGCGCTCGGCCATCAGTACGGCCTCGGCCATCGCGGTCGAGCCGTCGTACATAGAGGCGTTCGCAACGTCCATGCCCGTCAACTGGCAGACGAGCGTCTGGAACTCGAAGATGGCTTGCAGTGTGCCCTGCGAAATTTCGGGCTGGTAGGGCGTGTAGGCCGTGAAGAACTCCGAGCGCTGTATGAGACTGTCAACGATGGTCGGCGCGTAGTGATGGTAAGCGCCCGCGCCGAGAAAACTCGGGCGACGCGCGGCCGAGTTCTTCGCCGCCATCGCCTCGAAGCGTTCGAGCAGTTCGGTCTCGGATAGGGCCGCCGGAGTCTTCAGCGGCTCTTTGAGAATTATGTCGGCGGGGACTGAGTCGAAAAGCTCTTCGGCCGACGAGAGGCCGAGTCCGCGCAGCATCTCCTGCCGCTCTTCGGGCGAGTTGGGAATGTAGCGCACTTCGTTCTACTACTCCGCCTTGATGAAGTCTTCGTACTCGGCGGGCGAGAGGAGGCTGTCAACGTCGCCGAGGCTTGTGAGCCTGACGCGCACCATCCAGCCGTCGCCGTAAGGGTCTGTGTTGACCTTCTCAGGCTCGTCGTTGAGCGACTCGTTTACTTGCGTGACCTCGCCCGCGACGGGGAAGTACATCTCCGAGACGGCCTTCACGGACTCGACCGAGCCGAACACGTCGTGCGCGCCGAACTTCTCGCCGACTTTCGGCAGTTCGACATAGACCACGTCGCCCAGGGCCGACTGCGCGTGGTCGGTGATGCCGACCGTGCCCGTCTCGCCCTCGACCTTGAGCCACTCGTGATCTTTGCTGTAGTACAGACCTTCGGGAACGTTTGCCATGAATCCTCCGGGATAGCTGTTGGCTGTTAGCTCTTAGCTTAAAGCATGTCCGACTCATTCGCCCTTTAACGGGCCGCGCGAGACTCGCCACCGGCTGAGAGCTGAAAGCCAACAGCTACTTCGCTCGCTTATAAAATGGCACCGGCACAATGCGCGCGGCGACCATGCGGCCGCGCACGTCAACCTGAATCTCTCGGCCCTGCTCCGCGTGCTCGGCGGGCACGTAGGCCATGCCGATGTTCTTCTTAAGATAGGGCGCGGGGCTGCCCGACGTGACCTCTCCGACCTTCGAGCCTTCGACGTAAACCTCCTGACCGTCGCGCGCGATGCCGCGGTCTGTGACCTCGAAGCCGACGAGCTTTCGTTTGACCCCTTCTTCCTTCTGACGCGCGAGCGCCTCTCGACCGTTGAAGTCGCCCTTCGAGAGCTTCGTTATCCAGCCGAGGTTCGCTTCGAGGAGCGTCGTCTCTTCCGTAATCTCATGGCCGTAGAGGGCCATACCTGCTTCGAGGCGTAGAGTGTTTCGCGCCGCGAGTCCGCACGGCTGTATGCCGTCGGGCTCGCCGTAACGGCCCGCTTCGAGCATTCGGTTCCACAACTGCTCGGCCTTGTCGGGCGCGGCGTAGACCTCGAAGCCGTCCTCGCCCGTGTAGCCCGTGCGCGAGATGATCGACGCGACGCCGTCAACAAAGCCTTCGCGAAAGTGGTAGTACTTTATCTCTTCGAGCGGAGTCTCGGTGAGCGTTTGCAAGATACCGATGGCCGACGGGCCTTGAATCGCTATCTGGCAGAAGTCCGCGCTGCGGTTCGTGAGCGTGACCTGCTCGTCGCGCTTGTGCGAGCTTATCCAGTCCCAGTCCTTTTCGGTAGTCGAAGCGTTGACGACGAGCAGAAGGTGCTCGGGGCCGAAGCGGTAGACGAGCAGGTCGTCGACGACCGTGCCTCGGTCGGTCGTGAGCGCGGAATATTGAGCCTGACCGTCAACCAACTTCGAGGCGTCGTTCGAGCAGATGCGATTGACGAAGGCAATGGCTTCGCGGCCGCGCACCTCTATCTCGCCCATGTGCGAAACGTCGAAGAGGCCCGCGCGCGTGCGCGTCCCGTTGTGCTCTACGACCGTCCCGGCCGGGTACTGCACGGGCATGTCCCACCCGCCGAACTCGACCATACGCCCGCCGAGTCTGCGGTGTGCGGCGTTGAGCGGCGTCTGCTTGAGATGGGTTTCGGTCACACGTTTCTCCGGCGCGCTTCGGGCACTTCAGCGATGCAAAATGTTTGATAGGTTGAACGAAACTGAAACCTAGCACGGCGCGAGAGAGGGCGTCAAGCGAGTGCCGGATTGAGCGTGCGCGGCCGTCCGCGTGAGCGGGCGTCGGCGGCTCGCGCGACGCTTCGGCCGTGCAGGATTTCAACTTTCGCGCCGCCGAGTTAGTATAAGGCGCTCTCCTTTTACGACACTCCGGCCGGGGGCTTATCTTATGAACATGGGTCGTCGCGCAATCACGCTCTCTTTCATCTTCATCGCTGCCGCCGCCGTCTTCGTCGCGGCTCTCGGCGCGCTCGCGCAGGACGGAGACCTTGCGGGAAGCACGGGCGTCTTCGTCGAGCCGCGCGTGAAGACTCGCGCAGCGACAGCGCCGCGCGCCGCGCAACGCACCTTCGCCTCGAAGCGCGCGCGCCCGAAACCCACGCCCACGCCGAAGACGGGAAGCGGCAGGACGACGCCCGCAGCCGTCACGGCCGAATCGCTCAACGCGAAGGCCGACGCCGCAATCGCCGCGGGCCGCTTCAACGACGCCATCGAGCCCGCGCAGGCGGCTCTGCGAATCAAGGCGGACTTGGAAGCGGCGCACTACAACCTCGGGCTCGCCTTCTACTCGCTCGGCCGCTTCAACGATGCGGTCGCGCCTCTGCGCCGCGCGACCGAGCTTGACCCGCGCGACGCAGTCGCCTTCGACTATCTCGGCGCGTCGCTCGCCAAGCTCGAACGCCACACGGAAGCCGCCGCCGCATACGAACAGGCCGCGCGGCTCGACCCGAAGGAGGCGCAGACCTTCGCCGCGCTCGGCGCTGAGTACGCAGCCGCGGGCGACTCGGAACGCGCGACCGAAGCCTACAGGCATGCGGTCGCGCTCAACCCCAACGACACAGATTCGCAGTTCGAGTTGGGCGAAGCGCTCTACGCGAAGGGCAAGTACGCTGAGGCGGCCGCCGCCTTCGAGCAGGTCGCGCGCGCGGTGCCGCTCAACGCGGAGGCGCACGAGAACTTGGGCGACTCTTATCGCGCGCTCGGTCGCTTCGATGCGGCGGCCGCCGCATACCGCGACGCGGCGCGACTTCGGCCGGACGACGCGGGCCTACAGCAGAACCTCGGCTACACGCTCGGGCGCGTGAAGCGTTGGCAGGAGGCGGGCGAGGCTCTGAAGAAGGCCGTGAGCCTCGCGCCCGACGACGCGGAGGCGAAGGTCAATCTCGCGTGGGTCTACAACAACACGAAGCAGTATCAACTCGCGGTCGAGACGCTTCGGCCCGTGCTCGCGCAGAAGCCCGACATGGCCGCGGCGCACTTCAACCTCGGCACCGCCTACGGACACATCGCGCAGACGAATGCTAAGAACGACAAGGAGCGAAAGGCTCTCTTCACACAGGCGGCCGACGCCTTCCGCGCGACCGTGCGACTCAAAGCCGACTGGCCCGAGGCGCAGAACAATCTCGGCGTCGCTTTAGGAAGCCTCGGCCTCTTCAAAGAGGCCGTCGCCGCACACGCGGAGGCCGTGCGGCTCAAGCCCGACTACGCGGGCGCGCTTCAGAATCTCGCCTACGCGTACCGCAAGAGCGGCGACAAGAAGCGTGCCCTTGAGACTTACGAAAAGCTCAAGGCCATCAACCCCGGCATGGCCGAGAAGATCTACCCGTTGATTAAGTAGGCTCAGGCGAATAGCAGAACCGCGAGCGGTAGCGAACGGGTCGCGGCTCCGAGATTAATATCTATCTCGGAGCCGCGACCCG
>JBJMGR010000320.1:0-38551 GCA_045807805.1 Pyrinomonadaceae bacterium
CGCTTGACGGGCAGGCCGACGAAAAGAAGCCGCCCGGCCTTCGCCTCAAGCGACTCCTCGCTCTCCCCCTTCAAACCCTTCGGCGGCGTCGAACTCAAATTCCCCTCCTGCCCCCGCGACGACACGGAAACCCCCACGGCACCGACCATTATTCTCCGCCAAGCGTATGTCTTGATTACGTCGATTGTAACACGCCGGGGCCGCGCTCGGGCGCGAGGCGTGAGCCGGACGGGCGCGCGTGCTGTTATAATTTTCCGGGCTAAAGAAGGTTTTCGAGCGGCGATTTTGTGATGAGTATTTTGACTGAAGAAGCAGCGAGACTCTCTTCGACGGAAGACGCGACGCGTCGCTCCCGGCTCACCGAAGAGTTGAAGGCGCGCGCCCGCGCGCTAGGCTTCCAGAAGGTCGGCGTCGTGCGCGCGGAGGCTTTGAACGAGGAGCGCGCGCGGCTCGAAGAGTGGCTCGCGCGCGGGCATCACGCGGGCATGAGTTGGATGGAGCGCGACGTTGCGCGCCGCACAGACCCGCGCGAGCTTCTACAAGGCGCGCGCTCCGTCGTCGTCGTCGCGCTCAACTACTTCACGCCGCACGAACACACGAACGAGCAGGGCACGGGCAAAGTCTCACGCTATGCGTGGGGCGACGACTATCACGACGTACTCGGCGAGCGCCTTCGCTCCCTACTCGACTCCGTCAGAGAGCTTGCGCCCGAAGCTCGGGGCAAGGTCTGCGTGGACGCGCAGCCCTCGATGGACAAGGCTTGGGCCGTGCGCGCGGGGCTCGGTTGGATAGGCAAGCACACGAACCTCATCACGCGCGAGCACGGCTCCTGGGTCTTCCTCGGCGAGCTTATCTTAGACGTGGAACTCGCGTACGACTCAGCGCGGGTCGAAGATCACTGCGGCACCTGCACGCTCTGCATCGAAGCATGTCCCACGGGCGCGATAGTCGAGCCCTACGTCGTTGACTCCGCGCTCTGCATCTCGCACGCGACGATAGAGCTTCGCGACGCGGAGCTTCCCCGTGGCCTAGTCCCGAACCTCGACGGCTGGCTCTACGGCTGCGACATCTGCCAGGACGTGTGCCCCTGGAACCGCTTCGAGCAACCGTCTAACGAGCCGCGCTTCGAGCCGCGCCCCGGCAACGTCTCGCCCGCGCTCGAAGAGATAGCCAACCTAAGCCACGAATCTTACGTCGAACGCTTCCGCCGCAGCCCCATCAAACGCGCAAAGCTCACGGGCCTCCAACGCAACGCGCGTACGCTTCTAACTCTCGCGGGAGAGAAGGCCGTCGAGGACGAACAGGCATGAGCCGCACGAACACACTGACAAAGAGAGTCGCCGCGCGCCTCTTCATCTTCGCGCTGCTCCTCGCCGCCGCGTGCGGCGCGGCCTTCGCGCAGACGACGCGGGCGGGGACGAACGACGACGAGCCCGACTTCATCGTGCCCGCGCGCCCGACCGTCTCGAACCCCGCGGAGTTCCAGAGGCCGGGCGTGCTGCAACTCGAATACGGCTTCAACGGAAACTGGCGCGCGCCCGGCGGCGCGTCTGGGCAGGACATGCCGCTCGCGCTCCGCTTCGCCGTCAGCCGACGCCTCCTGCTCGAACTCGACACGGACTCGCCATTCTCGCAAGCGTCGGGCGGCACGCGCGTGACCGGCGCGGGCGACACGCAGCTCGGCGCGCAGTTAGTCCTGCGCCACGAAGACGCGCGCGGCCCCGGCGTCGCGCTCGCCTACTACGTCAAGCTGCCCACGGCGAGCGCGTCCGAGGGTCTGGGCACGGGGCGCGTTGATCACTCCGTTCTCGCGCTCTTCAGCAAGAAGCTCGGCGAGACCACCCTCGACTTCAACGCAATCTATCTACTCGCGGGTCGGACGACCGACGCGGGCCGCGCTTCGAGCGCACAGGCCGCGCTCGCCCTCTCGCGCAACGTCACACGGCGCTTCGGCCTGCAAGGCGAGCTGAGCGGCCTCACGCGCAACGACTCGCAAGCAGGTGCCGTCTTCGCACTCGGCGTCGCCACCTACCAACTCAGCCGCCGCCTCGTCATAGACGGCGGCCTGCGCCTCGGCCTCAACGGTGATACCCCGCGCGTCGGCGCGGTCGTGGGTCTCACCGTCGGACTGGCAGAACTGTACCGTCGGCGCGCCGCGCGCGAATGAGCGCGGTCTATCGATGTCACGGCGCGGCGTAGTAGCGCGCACGTTTGGAGGGCGTCGGGCGCGGGCGTATCATTGTCGCGTTGAACTTTCCGAAGGGCTTAAGAGAGAGAGAGAGGCTGTTTGACGAAGGACGTACTAAGAGACTCATACGGGCGTGCGATACGCGATCTGCGTGTGTCCGTGACCGACAGGTGTAACTTCCGCTGCTTCTACTGCCTGCCGCACGGGTCGCCGGAGGAGACCGCGCCGAAGGAGTCGCTCCTCACGTACGAGGAGATAGAGACGGCGGTCAGGCTGTTCGTCTCGCTCGGCGTCGAGAAGGTTCGCTTGACGGGCGGCGAGCCGATGCTCCGGCGCGACATAGAGACTCTGGTCGCGAAGCTCGCGCGCATCGAAGGGTTGAAAGACCTCGCGCTCACAACGAACGCTTACAACCTCGCCGAGCGCGCTGCCGGTCTGAAGGCGGCGGGGCTCGGTCGCGTCACCGTCAGCCTCGACAGTCTGAAGCGCGCTTCGTTTGTGGAGATGACGGGCGTTGACATGCTCTCACGCGTGCTCGCGGGGCTACGCGCGGCGCAGCGCGTCGGGCTCACGCCCGTCAAGGTCAACGCCGTAATCGTTCGCGGCCACAACGAGACGGAGGTGGCCGACATGGCCGCCTTCGCGCGCGAGCACGGCGTCCACATGCGCTTCATAGAGTACATGCCGCTCGACTCGGGCCACGGATGGGCGCGCGAGCGGGTCGTGTCGGGCGCGGAGATTCGCGCTGTCGTAAACGAGCGATTCCTTTTGGTGGCTAAGAGCGGCGGGCGCGGCTCTGAGACGGCGACGCGCTACCGCTTCGCAGACGGCGCGCCCGGCGAGATAGGAATCATCGCGCCCGTCACAGAGCCCTTCTGCGGCGCATGCTCGCGCGTGCGTCTGACGGCCGACGGCCAGATACGAACCTGCCTCTTCTCGAAGGTCGAGCACAGTTTGCGCGACGTTCTACGCTCGGGGGCCACGCGCGAGGCGGCGGAAGAGTACCTGCGCGCGGTCGTCAATCAGAAGGAGCCGCGCCACTACATCAACGAGACCTACTTCGAGCAGCCCGCGCGCACGATGAGCCTCATCGGCGGATGACGGTTCAAGTTCAGACACAGAGCGATTCAAGCCATGAGCACAAAGACCGAAGCTACCATCGAAGACCTCTACAAGGTTGACGGCAAGGCGGAGTTGATTGGCGGAGAGATTGTTCACATGTCACCCACCGGAGGAAAACCGAGTTTAGCGGCGGGAGAAATTTTCGTCTCTCTCCGAGGTTACCAGCGCCGCACGAAGAGCGGTTACGCCGTCACCGACAATGCGGCGTTCGTGGTGAATCTGCCTCATCGAAAGTCTCTTAGCCCCGACGTTGCGTTCTACGTCGGCGGCGAGCCTACCATGAAATTCTTCGAGGGCGCGCCCGTCTTCGCCGTCGAAGTCAGGAGCGAAGGTGACTACGGCCCGGCGGCCGAGCTTAAGATGGCGCGGAAGCGCGCGGACTACTTCGCGGCGGGCACGCTCGTAGTCTGGGACGTTGACCTTTTGAGCGAGACGACGGTGCGCGCATACCGCGCGGCCGACACGGAGAATCCTACACTCTACAGTCGCGGCGAGTTGGCGGACGCCGAGCCGGCGCTGCCCGGTTGGAGTATGCCCGTCGACGACCTGTTCGCGTGAGTTGGAGAAGTCTGAAACGCGGAACGCGGGACGATGAGCGATGAAGGCAAGCCTTCAGTTCATCGTCCCGCGTTCCGCGTTCAACGTTAACCTTCTTCGGCCTACTTGCGCGGGATGCGCAAGGTCTGGCCGGGGAAGATTTTGTCCGGGTCTTTGATCGTGTCCTTGTTGGCCTCGAAGATGTCCTGCCAGGACACGCCGTGATGGTTGCCTATCTTGCTGAGCGTGTCGCCCGACTTGACCTCGTAGGTCTCCTCGCCGCCGCCGCCCTGACCGCCGCCGACGCCTATGTTTAAGACGAGGTCGCCCGAGCGCATGTCCGGGTCAATGCGGTTGTACTCGTCCCAGAGTCTCTGCTTCGCCTCTTCGCTCGGCGCGGTGCCGGAGACGTGGAGCACGTCGCCCTCCTCCGATACCTGCAAGTCGCCGATGCCGCCCTGTCCGGCGAGGTCTAAGAGCGACTGGTATTTCTCCCTAACAGCCATACGTCTCCTCCTACTTCTTATCGTTGAGCTGGTTCATGACGCGCTTCGCGCCCGACTCGTTGGCGGCCTTCATCGCGTCCTGCCACTTCGCCTTCGGCACGTCGCCCTTGAGCGTCACGACGCCCTCCTTGACCTCGACCGTCACGCCTGTCACGCCCGCCTTCGCGAGCGCGGCCTCGGTCTTGTTCTTGATGGACGTGTCCTCCGAGGCGGAGACGGGCGTCGGCGTGGCCGTAGCCGTTGCCGTCGCAACCGCGTTCGCGTTGCGCCCCGCGTTAGAGTTGTTGGCGTTGTTGTCCTTGCCTCCGCACGCCGCCGCGCCTAGCGCGACGAAGAGCGCGAGCGCCGCAGCAGCACCGCGGCCCGCATACCGAATATTCATCCGGGTTAGCTCCTTTCCGACCTTTAAATTTCACGGCATTGTAACACCGCGAGGGCGCGCGAGTGTACACAGCCGATCATTAATTTGTCATTCCATGCGGCGGGCGTTAAACTTCGGCCTTAACGCCACGCACAGCCGGGGCACCCGCGCGGGCGGCTACGCCCTTCGTGCGACTTGAACGTGTTTGTAGAGGCGAGACACCGTTAAGGCAGACCCCGCGACGCCTTAAAACTCATAAAGGGAGAGGGCCATGAAGCAGCTACTCACGGCGCTGGCGCTGAGTTCGATCATCATCCCGACGGCCCGCGCACAGCAGCGCCAGAGCGACAAGGAGTTTTACGGACTCAAGGGGACTGTGAAGCTCCTAGTGGTCGAGACGGCGACGTTGCGGCATGAGGGCGTGCGGGACGTGGAGGGGCAGCGGGTCACGGTCTGGCGTGTGACGTTCGACGCTACGGGGAACATGCTGAATAGCGAGTCGTACGACGACGACGGCAGGCCGATGCAGAAAGCCGAGTACCGTTACGTCGGCGGTGTAAAGGTCGCCGAAGGCCAAGTCGTCGCGCCCATTCTAACGATTGACCCCGCACTGCTCCCGTCGAAACCGGGCGACGCGCAGCCCGCGCAGTTCCCGGCGACGCCCCCGAACGTCATGATGCCCATGTCGCAGAAGTTCAGGTACAAGTACGACGCCCGTGGCAACATCAGAGAGTGGGTCATCGAGGAGCGCGGCGAGGTGACGCAGAGGATCGTCTATACCCTCAAAGCCAATCGCAAGGAGACGCGCTGGTACGATAGCGGGGGCCAATCCATAGGCCGTCAGGTTGAGAGGCTCGACGAGCGCGGCAACCCCGTCGAGACCACGGAGTACGGCTTCGTGGACGAAAAGACCGAGGGCGTCATGCTTAAGACCTCTTACACGGCCTACAAGTTCGACGCGCAGGGCAACTGGGTCGAGCGGCTGACGACCGAGTCGGGGGGCGACGGCCCCGAGGCGCGTAAGGTGGAACAGCGGACGATAACCTACTTCTGAACGGACGGCCGCCGGGCCGCCCCAACGCAGCGAAGCACGGAAACGGGGGAGCCGCGAACGTGGAGCGGCTGAGAGTCGCCTTTGAGGGCGAGACCCTTTGAACCTGATGCGGTTAGTACCGCCGAAGGGAGGCAGTCGGGAGGCCGTCCCTTTTCTAATGAAGGTGACGGCCTCTTACGTTTGCGCGACGCACACAGGGCGTCGCACCGAAAGCGAGAAGCATTCGATGAGTGAAGGTAACAGCAACACAGACGCCAACGGGCGAAACGGCGAACGGCAGAGCGCGGACGTGCGCCTGCCCAACTCACAGAGAGTCTACGTCGAGGGACGGACTGAAGGCGTGCGCGTGCCCTTCCGCGAAGTCTCTCTGCAACCGACGCGCATGCCCGACGGACGCGTCGAAGAGAACGAGCCGGTGCGCGTCTACGACACGTCGGGGCCTTGGGGCGACACCGAAGTCCGCCGCGACGTGCGCGACGGGCTCGCGGCCCTCAGGCGCGAGTGGATTCTCGCGCGGGGCGACGTTGAGGAGTACGTGGGGCGCGAGGTCGAGCCGCAGGACGACGGATACCTGACCGAAGGCGCGGCCGAGTTCGCGAAGCAGAAAGACCGCGGACGGCTCGAACCTTTTCCGGGCTTGAGGCGTGCGCCCTTGCGCGCGCGCACGGGCGCGTGCGTCACGCAGATGCACTACGCGAAGCGCGGGATGGTTACGCCCGAGATGGAGTTCGTCGCGTTGCGCGAGAACATGGGCCGCGAGGCCGCGCTCCACGCCAACATCGCATCACACGCGCGCGACGACCGTAGCTCGCTCTTTCATCAACATCGCGGCGAGAGTTTCGGCGCTTCCCTGCCGGAGTTCGTCACGCCCGAGTTCGTGCGCAGCGAGGTCGCGCGCGGTCGCGCAATCATCCCCGCGAACGTCAACCACCCGGAGTCAGAGCCGATGGCAATCGGCCGAAATTTCCTCGTCAAGATAAACGCCAACATCGGCAACTCGGCGGTCGCCTCCTCGATTGAAGAGGAGGTCGAGAAGATGCGCTGGTCAATCAAGTGGGGCTCCGACACCGTGATGGACTTGTCCACCGGCAAGAACATACACACGACGCGCGAATGGATTCTGCGCAACTCGCCCGTGCCCATCGGCACCGTGCCGATCTATCAGGCTCTCGAAAAGGTCGGAGGCAAGGCCGAAGAGTTGACGTGGGAGGTCTTCCGCGACACGCTCGTCGAGCAGGCGGAGCAGGGCGTTGACTACTTCACGATACACGCGGGCGTGCGCCTGCCCTTCATCCCGATGACGGCGCGGCGCACGACCGGCATCGTCTCGCGCGGCGGGTCGATAATGGCGAAGTGGTGCCTCGCGCACCACGAAGAGAGCTTCCTCTACACGCGCTTCCGAGAGATATGCGAGATCATGCGCGCCTACGATGTTTCGTTCTCTCTGGGCGACGGCCTGCGCCCCGGCTCAATCGCCGACGCGAACGACGAGGCGCAGTTCGCGGAACTCGACACGCTCGGCGAGTTGACGAAGATTGCGTGGCAGTTGGACTGCCAGGTGATGATAGAGGGGCCGGGCCACGTCCCCATGCACTTAATCAAGGAGAACATGGACAGGCAGCTCGCGGCGTGCGGCGAGGCCCCGTTCTACACGCTCGGGCCTCTGACGACCGACATCGCGCCCGGCTACGACCACATCACATCGGCGATAGGCGCGGCGATGATTGGCTGGTACGGCACGGCGATGCTCTGCTACGTCACGCCGAAGGAGCACTTGGGCTTACCGAACAAGCAGGACGTGAAGGACGGGGTCATCGCGTATAAGATTGCGGCGCACGCCGCGGACTTGGCTAAGGGACACCCCGGCGCGCAAGTTCGCGACAACGCGCTCTCGAAGGCGCGCTTCGAGTTCCGATGGGAGGATCAGTTCAACCTCGCCTTAGACCCGGAGGTCGCGCGCGAGTATCACGACGAGACGTTGCCGCAGGAGGGCGCGAAGCTCGCGCACTTCTGCTCGATGTGCGGCCCGCACTTCTGCTCGATGAAGATAACGCAGGACGTGCGCGACTACGCCGCTCGGAAGCAACTCGACGAACAGGCCGCGCTCTCCGAGGGCTTGAAGGAGAAGGCCGCCGAGTTCGTCGCCTCCGGCTCGGAGATTTATCAGGGCGAGCGCCCCGCGGGCGCGCACCACGACCACTGAGTCAGGGGCGTTAGACGAAAGTGCGAACGCGGAAAGAGGCGGCGCGGCGAGAATTATAAACTCGCCGCGCCGCCTCTCTATTTTTAGTTGGGGTTCGTTCAGTCGGGGCTGCCGGGCTGCGTGGAGCTTGTCGTCGTCGTGGTCTCTTTGCGGCGGACGTATGAGTCGCCGCGCGGCACGAGTCCGGCCTTGTCCGCGAGCGTGTCGAGGACTGAGGCGAGCATGCTCTTGTCGCTTATCTTGAAGCTCGTCATGCCCTCCGTACTCGTGTCCGGGTCTTGATAGCGCAGAGTCATGTAGCGCGACTTGTTCCTCATCAGGAGACCGGGGAGCCCGAGCCCGTAAGGGACTGTGCTCGCGAGCACGCGGCCCGTCGTGGAGGTGCGCGACTTGGTGTCGGGCCAAGCCATCAGCAGAGACTTGTATGCGAGCGTGAAGACCTCGTGCCCCATCTTGTCGCGGAAGACGAGGCGCGCGTTCGCGTCGTCGAAGTTAATAGTCCCCTCGGCCTTCTTGTAGCCGACCATCCCGCCCTCGTACTTGGCCTTGACCGAAGCGGGCGCGGGCGGCGGCTTCGGCGCGTTGGCCTGCGCCGCGGGCTGTTGGCCCTGCACGTTGCCTTGACGTTGCGCGCTCGCCGAGGCGGCAGCCGCGAGCGTGAATAGTGCGGCCAGTGCGAGCACGTTTATTCTCTTCATAGAAACTCCTCCGAAAATTCTTTCCGCGAACTAGAGACGCATGCCGCCGAGGGTGCGTTGCCACACGAGCGACTTTTTAAGCACGCAGAGCCTCTGCCGCTCGGCCGGCGTGCAGGCCGGCTCCAACTGCTCTATGACCGACTCGACCAGGGGCGCGGCGAAAGCGCCCGCGTGCGCGACGGCCTGAGAGAAGTAGTGCAGGCGCATCGAGCCGTCGTCGCCGCGATGGAAGCCTTCCACGTCCTCTTCGGCCATGCGGAAAACGTCCTGGCCTACGGGCACGACCCTTCGAGGCACGCCCTGATGCCCGACCCACTCGTCTTTGTTGGTGGCGACGCGCTCGCGCCAGCCGAGCAGGAGTATGCCGAGCAGCACGCCGCGCTCGTTCAGCACGTCGGGGCTCAAGACCTTCAACTCCTTGTGCGAAGAGAGGCGCGGGCCGAAGCTCCCGTAGTCGGGGTTCGCAAGCTGCGAGTTGTAGACGACGCCGACGACCTCCTGCCCTTCCGCGATGGGCACGAGGACGAACTGCGCGAACCCGTAGTCCTCGGGCGCGGGAGGCTCGTCCGCGTCCAACTCGTCAACCACGCGCGCGACGTACTCGACGTGCGAGTTCGACTTAACTATCTTCGCGATTTTACTCATGTGAAAAGCAGTCAGCGGTCAGTGAAAAGCGGTCAGCAGTCAGCACTCAGCTTTCAGCCAAACCCTCTTTGCGTTCTCTGCGCCTTCTCTGTGACTTCTCTGTGCTCTTTGCGGTTAAAGAGTCGGCTTAGACGCAAAGAGCACAGAGTAGTCGCAGAGAGCGCAAAGGCTTTAAGCTGAAAGCTGAGTGCTGACTGCTGACAGCTATCAATAGACTTGCCGCGACCACTCGGGCACCTTGTAGAGAATCCACCAGAGTACGAGTTGCGCGCAGAGTATGACGACGCCGAGCGCGACGCCGAGCGCGGACTCGCGTCGCCCGCCCGCGTGCGGCGTGCGCCAGGAGCGCAAGAGCCCGACGCCGCCAAACAGGAGCGCGCCCGGACAGAAGAGAATCCCTATGTACGGCACGAGCGCGTATGCAACGCACGCGAGCGCCGAAGATGAAGCGCCGTTCTTATTTCTTCCCGGCATCACAGTCACTCTCGAACTCTTCACGGCGACGCGGCGGCTCGGACGATGACGCGAGCTGCGCGACGCTGCGTTGACTCCCCACGTCTCGCGCGGCCGCTCGAACCTGTAGGATGCGCGCAGAGAGTCCGCGGGAGAATATTCCCTGCCAAGCTCCTGTCCGCACGTCGAGCAGTAGAGAGCGCCGCTCCGAGGCGGCCGTGCGCCGCACGCACCGCAAGCGAGCGCCGCTTCGTCGGGCGAGACTTCACCCCCACGCACGCCTCTCGCACTCTCTCCCGAAGCGGTCATAAAGGGTTTCTGACGGAGACTCGTTCACGCCTTGAGGGAAGACTCGCGGGCGATGATGACAGATTTCCGCCTCGCACTCAACGGCGGCGCGCCTTGCTCGCGGGCTTGCGCGACAGGCGGAAGTCGAGCTGGTGTTCGTCGGCGAAGTCCTGCATGACGCGCAGGAACTGCTCGCGGTCGCGCGCCGTCATCACGGCAGCCTCGTCGGCGGTCTCGATTGCGTAAGGGTAGCCGTTGCCGACGACGCACTCGGCGCGCACCGCGTCGACCACCTCTTCGAGCAGCCCCGCCGCTTGAACCCACGCGGGGATGTCGAGCCGCGCCGGGTTCCCGTCGCCCGTCGTCTGCAAGTAGACGAAGCCGACGAGCGGCGCGCCCCGTTCGTCGTAGAAGCTCGCGGCGAGGTTGCGGCGGCGACAGTGCCAGAAGATGGTTCGGTCGCCCCACGCGTCGAGGAGCGGCGCGCCCCCTTCGCCCCCGCGCGCGCTCAGTATCTGCGCGTCGTAGACGTTCGTCTCGGGCAGGTCTTCGTAGAAGGCTTCGAGCAGGTCGCACACGTCGGGCGCGTAGGAGTGGTCAACGTATCCGACGACGGGCACCTCGGTCTCGCGCGAGAGCGAGATGAGACGCGCGAGCGCCGCCGAGTAGAGCGAGAAGAAGGAGGCAGAGTCGCCGCGCGGCGAAGAGAAGACGAGCGTGTTATCGAAGAAGGCGACGGGCACGCGCTCGCCGCGCTCGCGCCAGCCGCGATGCCTGTCGAGAAAGGCGCAGACGGCGTCGGCCTCAAGCTCGAAGCGTCGCGCGCCGACGACCTGCTCGGGACTGTCGAAGCCGCGCCCGCCCGCGCGAAGCTCGTCGGGCGTGATGACCTCGAAGTGAACGTCCTTGAGGTAGCGCCCCTCGTGCGTGTGCGGGTTCTCAAAGGAGGCAACCTGCACGGCCGCGACGGGCACGCTCGCCTCTCGGCCCGGAAAGAGTTGACTGCCGTCGGCCGCGAACGTCACGCGACCCGCGAGCGCGCCCACGGCCCAACGGCGCGCCTCCTCGTGCGAGCGCCAGCGCTCCGCGAACCGAACGACCGCGCCCCGCGCCTGCTCCAACTCATCCGAAGGGTACGTGACGCGCTTGCCGTCCGATTCCGAAGCGCGCTGCACTTCTGCGGACGTGCGTCCCGCGAGCGCGCGCAGACGCGCGGCCAACTCGCCCACCCCGTCGCGCATCCCGCGCTCGAAGTTGACGAAGTCCACGCGCCGCCGTTCGAGCGCGCTCATCACGTGCGTGCGGTAAAGCATAAGATGAGTGATGAGTGATGAGTGATGAGTGATGAGATTAAGGCAAGAGGCTTCTTCCTCTCCTTCTTATCACCTATCACTCATCACTTATCACTTCCCCTGTTGTATTCGCGCGAGCCGGTCGGTCGAGTATGCGTAGCGCGTGGTCTTGAGGTGGCTCTCGACGAAGGTGTAGATGAGCCCCTCCTTCTCGTCCGTGTACTTCTCGACGCTGCCCCTCGCCTCGCGCTTGAAGGACTTGTTCGTGACGAGGTTCATCGACTCGGGCGTGTCCGTCGCGCGCTCGTGCTGAAGGACGATCTGCAAGACCGTCCCTTGATAGTGCGCGGGGAGGCGCTTGGTCTCGACGAACTTCTGCGTGACGAAGAAGACCGTGACCCGTCCGCCCGAGACGTTGAACTCAAGAGCCCCTTCCTCTGCCATCCTGTCCGCGGCGGGCGCGCCGAGCACTCGCACAACGTCCGCGCGGTTCGACACGAAGGGCTCCAAGCCCTTCCAGGTCGCCGCTCGCGCGTCTCCGGCCGACGACAGTAGAACGTAAGCTACGGCGGCGAGCACGAGGCCCGCACCCCGCAGGCGTGCGCGACAAAAATTTCTGTTGTTGCTCATGCGACGGATGCTAACAAGTCGGAGTTGCAAGTTACAAGTTCAAAGTTGGAAAGTTCAAAGTTCACTTGACGAGTAAAGCGCCGACGCCCGAATCACTCGGGCGTCGGCGCTTCAACTTTGAACTTGTAACTTGGAACTTTGAACTTCTAACTACTACTTCGCGAACGGGCGGACGCGTTCGGCCCCTTCTTTGAAGTAGGCGTCTTCGGGCGCAAGCTGCAAGCCCTTCTCGTAGGCCGAGAGCGCCTTCGCGTACTGCTTACCCGTCTCGTAGGAGAAGCCGAGCAGGCGGTATATGTCCGCGTTGTTGGGCGTGCGCGTGGCCGCCTGCTCAAGCGCGGGTATCGCCTTCACGTAGTTCTTCGCCTGAAAGTAGGAGTAGCCGAGGAGGAAGTACGTGCCCTCGGGCGCTTTGGGGGATGCGGCGGCGCGTTCGAGTACGGCCGCCGCCCGAACGTACTGCTTCGCGAAGAAGAGCGCCTGACCCTGTAGCGCGGCACTCTGCTCGTCGTTCCTCAGACGCGCGAGCGAGTCGGCCGCACGCACGGCCGCGAGATAGTCTGCGTCGGCCGCCGCGCCCGTCAGGGTGCGCGCGCGCCCGAAGTACGCGGTGACTAAAAACTCCCAAGCCTGCACGAGCGTCGCGTCAGCGAGCGTCGCGCGGTTGAGCGCGTTGATAGAGGCCGTGTAGTCGTTGCGCGCGTAGGCGAGTTGCCCGAGGTAGAGGAGCGCGAACTTGTTCTTCGGGTCAACCTTCAGCACTTCGTTGAAAGAGCGCTCGGCGTCCGCTGACTTCTTCAGATTCATCTCGGTGAGGGCGCGGTAGTAGAGCATGTCCGCGTCGGGCTTAGCGCCCGCCTTCGTCGCGGCGTCGAGCAGAGGGAGCGCGCGCTCGTAGTCTTCCGCGAAGAAGTAGGCTTGCGCGAGCGCACGTTCCGTCTCGGCATCCGCGCCGCCCGTGGCCTTGCGCAACTCTAACGCGTGGCCGAGGTCTTCGGCCGCCTTCGCGTACTGCTTCAGGTAGAACTCGGCGAAGCCCGCAATCTTCCAAGCCTCCGAGTTCTTCTCGTCAGACGCGGCCACCTGCATGGCCTCCTTCAGCGCGGCGTCGTACTGCTTCTGCTGTAGAAGCGCGAAGGCGTGCGCGGTCGAGGCCGGGCCCGTGGAAGCGTTGGGCGTCGCGGCGCGTCCCGTCGAGGCGGTGGAGCCCGCGCCGGCCGTATCGTTCGTAGTCGGCTGGACGGGCGTGACGCGGCGCGGGCGCGTCGCACCCGACTGCGCGTAGACGAACGACGAAGCGAGCGCGAGCGCGGCGGCCGTGGCCGCGAGGCCGAAGGTCTGTCTCTTCATGGGTCGGAAGTTTTTCATAACGGTATGGGCATTTCAACCTGCCGCGCGCGAAGGGAGAGGCGCAGAACGTCGGATGCCCCGCGCTCCGGGCGGGTTCGCCGCAAAAAAGCTGTTGGCTGTTGGCCGTTGGCTTTTAGCTTAAAACGTTTGGCAGCCGGCCTCTTTGTCTATAGACTAAAGCCAAAAGCCGAAGACTAAAGCTAGCAGCCAACAGCCAACAGCTTCTATGGAGAGACCACTCTACATCCCTTTGATACTCGGCACGCCGCGCAAAGGGCGTGCGAGCGAGAACGTCGCGCGGTTCGTCTCGGGCGAGCTACGGAAACGCGAAGGCGTCGAGACAGAGTTGGTAGACGTGCGAGAGCTTCGGCTCGCAACGGACGACGAGGGCGAGGATATAAAGGACGCGGAGTTCTCCTCGAAGATGAGACGCGCCGACGCGCTCGTCATCGTCGTGCCCGAGTACAACCACGGCTACCCCGGCCTCTTAAAGCACGCGCTCGACTCGAACCTGAAAGAGTATATACACAAGGCCGTCGGACTGTGCGGCGTCTCGGCCGGAGGCTTCGGGGGCACGCGCGTCATCGAGAATCTCCTGCCCGTGCTGCGCGAGCTTGGACTCGTCACAATCTTCTGGGACGGAAACTTCTCCGGCGCGCAAAAGCTCTTCGACGATGCGGGGAACATACTCGACGGCGCTTACGTGCACCGCACCGACAAGTTTCTCAAAGAACTAATCTGGATGGCGCGCACGCTCCGCCACGGGCGCGAGAACATACCGTTGGGTTAAGGATGAAGGAGAGAGGGTTTTGGGTTCTGGGTGTTGGGTACTGGATTTTAGGTGTTGGGTTTTAGGTTTTGGTCTTAACCAGAACCCGGCAGCCGAGCAGAGATGACTCTATGATTGAAGCCGACAGGATGAAGTGCCCCGACTGCGGGGCAGAGATGAACCACCACGCGGACAAGCTCGTCTACGACGACGTGACGGACGACGCGACGGACGCGAGCGGTGTCATACTCGAAGCCCACGCGTGCCCCAACTGCGGGTGTTCGGCGACGCGCGCGCACGGCGCGGCTTCGGTCGAGTGAGGCCGTGAGTCCTCGGTCGAGTGAGGCTCGCGAGCCCTCTTTATTCCGCGCGCCCTTCGAGAATCAGTCGTTTCAGGTCGTTCAAAGTCCCGCACGCGTTTATCGCGTCGGCCCCGACGAACAGACGCACGCTGCCGTCGTCGTCTCTCTCGAAGACAGCGGGCAGCGGCACGCCCTCCAAGCCATAGCGCGACTTCAACTCGTCCGCGTGCAGGAACTCAAGCGGACGCCCCAAGCCCTCAAGAAAACTCTTCCACTCACCGCGCATACCCAGCGCCGTGTGTGTCAGCGCGCAGAGGTTGCACGCGTACGTACGCGGCGAAAAGATTTTGTGCGCCGCGTCTGCGAGCGCGTTGAAGACGCCGCTGTCCGCGTTGTAGACGAAGACGAGGGCCGACCTCTCAACACTCATAGCTTGTCCCTCATCGCGCATCACTCGAACACGTGTCGCAAAATCACCCGTCACCCGAATCTCGCGTCAAGAGCCCGCGGCGACAGCGCCGCCGCAGCTTGAGCCCGCGCCCGCAGTGCAGCCGAAGCAGTGCGCGCCCGTCGAGACGCGCCGCGCGGCGAAGGCCGCGGGGTCGAAGTCGCCGATGGTCTGCGCGAGTTCGGGCGCGACTCCGAGTTCGAGCATCTGGTTGAAGTCGCAGTCGTATAGCCTCCCCGTCCAGTCAACGCTGATGAGCGTGCGGCACATCAAGCCTTCGACGGTCGCGGGGTTGAACGCTTCGACGAGCTTACGCATGTAGCGCTCCTCGTTGCCCGAGCGGCGCAGGTATTCGAGGAAGCGCTTGATAGGCATGTTCGTGATGGTGTAGAGACTGTCGAAGGTGATGCCGTAGCGCGCTAGAAGTTCGCGCCTGAAGTCGCGCTCAATCGACATTTGCGCGGGCGGCAGGAACGCGCCGACGGGATTGTAGACGAGATTCAACTTGAGCGTGCCGCCGTCGCGCCCGTAGCCGACGGCGTTCAGGCGTCGCAGAGCCTCGATTGACCTCTCGAAGACTCCGCGGCCACGCTGCGCGTCGGTCTGCTGTTCGAGAAAGTATGGGAGCGACGAGACGACTTCGACCGAGTGCTCGCGGAAGAAACGGGGCAGGTCACACTGCCCCGGCTCGAACATCACGGTCAGGTTGTGGCGAACCAACACGCGTGCGCCCGCACGCCGCCCTTCTCTTACGAGATGGCGAAAGCTCGGGTTGAGTTCGGGCGCGCCGCCGGTGATGTCGAGCGCCGGTATCCGAAAGCGGCGGACGGCGGCGAGAACCTGCTCGGCCGTCTCGCGCGACATGATTTCGGTGCGCGAGGGCGAGGCGTCTACGTGGCAGTGCTTGCACGCCTGATTGCAGAGCTTGCCGACGTTGACCTGCAAGGTCTCGACCGCTGAGGCGCGAAGCTTGAGCCCGTGCGCCGCGAGCTTCTCGTCGAAGGCGATGCGGGCGCGCGCGTGCTCGCCTGCGTCGCCTGGCACGACCGGCAGAGTCTTCTGTATCACATCGAGACCTTGTTGACGGAGTTGTGCGCCTGCACGCCGTGGACAAGCGACGCGCCGCCGCGCAGGGCCGAAGCCATGTGTATCGCCTCGGTCATCTGCTCGATGTTCGACCCCGATTCGAGGCAGGACTGCGAGTAGGCGTCTATGCAGTAGGGGCACTGTAGGGCGTGCGCGACCGCGAGACCGATGAGCGCTTTCTCGCGTCGAGAGAGCGCGCCGTCCTCCTGACACGCCTGATACCAGGCCATGAACTTCTCGAAAAGGTCGGGCCGGTGCTTGCCGACCTCCGCGAAGCGCGCGAGGTCATCTTCTTCGTAGTAGGTCACTGTGCAATACTCCCCTTCAACATCCTTCTATGTGCGCGACAGATACGTCCGCAACGCACGCAAGCGCTTCCTCGTCTCCCAGACGAAGATAATCTCCATCAAGGGCTCCAGTACGAATCTTAATAGACGAGGCTTGGCGCTGAAATGAAACTTGTAGGTAATCCGCGACTCGTGCGCCGAGAGGTCTTCGTGGTGGATGGACGCCGCCCATTCTCCGAAGAACGCGGGCGCATTGACCATCTTGACAGCCGCCAGCGTCGGGCGTTGAAACGTGACGTAAATCGTCCTGAGCGCAATCCCGCCTAAGGATCGGCGTCCAACGCATACGGACGTTACGCCTTTGCCCGCGCACGCGTGGTCTCCCTCTAAGTATGCGGCTCGCAACAACGTGTCCCATTCGAGTCGTCGTCGATAGTCATGAAGCACGTCGAAGACGACCGTGCTGGGAGCGGACAGGAGTTCACTGATTTCGCCGTGCGCCATATGTTCTCATTTTCTCGCGTCTTGGCGCGAATCCAAAGCCACTTAACAATTTATTCGACCGGAGCGTTGATGGCATTGATTTCATGCGCGAGACCTGATTTATAATTCAGTCGATTGCCGCACGGTTAATTCAAGCGTTACGCCGCTTCGCATCTATAGTATGCAATGACGGAAAAAACTTTGCGTGGACTGAGTTGAGCCGCGTGGTTGACCGAATCAGATTTAACCGTGCAACCAATTTCAAAGGTATCTGGCGAACTAAGATTCAGTTTAAGAATGGTGAATCGGCATGGCTACTTCCTACAAAAATCAGTAACCTTCCCGAGGTCTACGAACTAGTCCGCAGTCTGTCCTGCGAGCACACTGAAGTAAGAACTTGATTGCGAGGCGCGAACGCTATCCAACTCTGTGACGTTATCTATGAACTCGGGGGAGCGGCTGCACAGGACTTAAGGCGCGTGCGACTTGCGGCGCACGGCGACTCGTTCGGACGGACTCGCACACGATTCGCCTGTTCAGGTCTTTTTTGAGTCGCGCTTATGAAGAAGCGGAGAGGCCGTCGTCAGTCGGAACATACTTCGGCGCGCGAAGGCGTGCAGTCCTTCACGACGACGGAAGAGGCGCGCGCGGCTTCTAACGCGGCGGCGCGGTCGGACAAGTTAGTCGAATCGGACGGCGGCGCGAAACCGGGCGCGGCGGAGAACCGTCGGAGCGTGCGCGCCTTTCTGTTTGGCGCGGTGCAGGCCGCGTTCATAATACCGTTCCTGTTCTATCTACGCTTCGGCGAGATTGACGCTTACGCCCTGTCGTTCACGGCGTTCATCGTCGCCCTGTGCCTGCTGGTCGCGCTGGGTTATTCCGTCTCCGACAGGCCCGAGTCTGAGAAGCGCGCTGCGCCGAGGGGCGGGCCGTTCGATTACGTCGGTGCCTTCTGGCTCGTGGCGTGCGCGTTCGGCCCCTTCTTCGGGTGGCTCGTGACGGCGGCGTCTACGCTGACTGAAGAGAACTGGCGCTGGCGTTACGTCGTGCGCGTGTTGTTGTGCGTGGCGCTGCCCGCGCTGACGGCGCTGCCACTCTTCATATACGTGCGCGGGAGGTACTGGCACGTCGCGCTGCTGCTCCTGTTGGGCGTGACGGCGCTGCCCGTCTGGTCGAGCGTCAACACTCTTCTCGATCTGCGCGAAGGCCCCGAGGTGAGGCGAACGACGGGCTACTACGACGCGCCGAAGAACTCATTCTACCCGGCCGCCGACGGCCGTGCGTTCAAGCTCACGACGCTCGCGCACACGCAGCGCAACATCAAAATCGAACCCGCACCGCCCGACGTTGGAAACGATTGATTGACTACCCCGACGCCGTTCCGTCGCCCTTCTCGAATAAGAATTAACGCTAAATCTACACGGCCGCGACAACAATCGGCGCTAAACTTTTTCCACTAAAAAGCACGAGTCGGCGCGCAGTTATTCGGAGTCGAATTAGGCCCGAAGCCTCGACGCCGCGCGCAGCTACTTCAGACATACTTTGCGGAGGGGAACAATGGCGGTCAAAGTTTCTGTCATCTACTACAGCGCGACGGGCACGACCTACAAGCTCGCGCGCGCAATCGAGGAGGGCGCGCGCGGGGCGGGCGCGGAGGTGCGACTCCGAAAGGTTCACGAACTCGCGCCCGAAGCGGCCATCGCGTCGAACGAGGGCTGGGCCGCGCACAGCCTTGAGACGCAGGACGTTGAGGAGGCAACGAACGACGACCTCACGTGGGCCGACGCAATCATCTTCGGCACGCCGACCCGCTACGGCCTGCCCACCGCTCAGCTCAAACAGTTCCTAGACATGACCGGCCCGCTCTGGGCCTCGGGCGCGCTCGTCAATAAAATCTGCTCGTCGTTCACGTGCGCGGCCACTGCGCACGGCGGTCAGGAATCGACCATACTCGCGCTCAACAACACCTTCTACCACTGGGGCGCGCTCATCGTCGGCCCCGGCTACGCAGACCCTATACAGTTCCAGTCCGGCAACCCCTACGGCGTCTCCTTCCAGAGCAACAACGGCGCTCTCTCGCCCGACGAAGTCGCTTTGAGCGCCGCGCGCTTTCAGGGCCGACGCGTCGCGGAGCTGGCCGCGCAGTTCAAACTTTAACGGAACCGCGAGCGTGTAGGATTTGTCAGAACCGGGAGCGGTAGCGACCGGGTAGCGGCTTCGAGACAGGTCTGTATCTCGTAGCACACACACGGTCGCTACCGTTCCCGGTTCTGACCTCTTGAGCTTTTCCACAAAACATCGATGAGATTTCCACCTGTGGAAATCGGTTGTGGATGAGTTTTTCAGATGTCTGAAAAGTGCCGAAAACAGCGGGAAATCCGCACTAAATTTTTTTTGAAAAAAAGTCTTGACAGGCTCGACACCCTCGCCTATAGTCCGCCTCCCGTCGCGATTGTTACGGCAGTCGTGACCGGCGCGGAGATCGGCAGGCAACGTGGTGACGCGATGCTTGAGGACAACAGACGGCGGTTAAGTTTGTTGCCACTGACGCTCCCGTCGAAGCCGAAAGGCTTGCGCAGAGAGAAGGCCGACGGGCGTCTCTCGGGCCGCGCGGATAAAAACGCGTCGGCGCTCCGATGGATAGATCAGCCAACGGGGTAGCGGATGCCGCTCAACTTCGGTTGAGCCTCGTTGTCCAGAACGTAGACTGGAGGTGGAGGTAAAGCCACCAGAACAAAAACCAATAGGTACCACGTCTTCGGACGTGAGAGGTTGACGAAAGTTGGCCCGTGCCGACCGGGGGTGAGCTACCGCTAGCCACTCTTCGGAATACAAACTGGCAGCCCAAGCGTGTACATGTGAAGGTTGCCGTCCCCTGGGTCGCTTCGGTGATTCTTGCGGGATTCGGGGTTGGGCCGTTGCTCTTCGGGGCGACGGCCCAACTTCTTTTTGCGCCCAACCTCCACACGCCTCTCCGTCACAACACCCCGAAAGAATCTGTACGCACTCATGCCGATAAGGATATTATGCGGAATCATTCCGCATAACGATAGTTAGGTACTGCGAGAAGTAGATATGCCTAAGAATCCTATCGGCTTTCATATGTGCGGAGAAGCTAAAGGCTCAGATAGATTTTTCCAGGTTAGAGGATTGATATGAACGCAGCATATGGCGGGGGCGGTCTGCAATCGCTGACGTGTGATAGATGTGGGGGGGCCGTCCAACTGAGCGGCGAGCGGTTCGCCGTCTGCGCTTATTGTGGGCAGGTCTATAATCTGTCGGAGATGCGCGGCCCGCGACGTGGGGAGTTGTTGCTCGGGGCGGACTTTAGTGACCCGAGCGTGCCGGGCTGGCGCATTTATCATAAAGAGAGCCTGCGCATAGGCGATGGCGGGCTGCCCCGACTCGTGGGGGACTTCCTAAAGCAGGAGGAGACGTGCTGGATAGTCGAGTCCTGCGGGTCTTTCGACAACATAGACGCGTCGGTGACGATCACGTTTCTCGAAGTCGAGGACGTTACGAAGCACTGCCGCCTCGGGTTCGCCGTCCGTTGGACTGAGGAAGGGCGCTATAGCATAGACATCGCCCCGAAAGGAACCTACTGCGTCGCAAGCTACGAGAAGCGAGAGGACGAGGGCAAGTGGCACATACTCGTTGACTTCGCTTCGCACCCGGCCCTGCGCAACGGGGTAGGCGTCCCCAACCGTCTGCGCGTCGTCGCCTATAACGACCACCTGCGCGTATACATCAACGACGCGCTGGCCTCGTCCGTACGCGACTCCAAGTTCACATACGGCACGGTCGGGATCGTTCTCGAAAATCCGGGGTCTGCCGCGAAGTTCGCCCTTACAGATTTAGAGTTGCGCGAAGCCGTCGAAAACGTCTAGGCCGAATCTCGGAGTGGCTCCGACTCGTTTCGGCAACCATTCAACACGCGAGCGGGCACGCGGCCCGTGTAGACCTCTCCTCAAGTGCAGATGCTTATCGCATGGCTAATCGCCGTCACCCTTCTGAGCCTCGCGGCGCTCGGGCTCGCGCTCGCGCGTTCGCGCGAGGCAGGGCGCTCGCTCGCGTCACTGCGGAGCGAGCTTTCGGCCGCGCGCGAAGAGATGCGGAGTGAGCTTTCGGCCGCGCGCGAGAGGGAGTTTGAGAGGGAACGTGAACGGGAGTTAGAGAGAGAACGCGAGAGGGAGTTAGAAGAGGAACGCGAGAAGGAACGAGAGCGAGAGAAGGAGCAAGAGAAGGAGCGAGAGAAGGAGCAAGAGAGGCAGCCGGAGGCGGCGGCCGAGGACGAGGGCAAGAGCGAGCCGTCTTACGACTCCGCGAGTGGCGTAGGCTCTGTTGGTACGGGCTGCGCTTACCTCGACAGCATGATTGCGTCGGCCCACGAGGGCATAGAGACCGGCGGCTGGCCGAGTCATTGGCTCACCGAGGACGAGTCGGGCGCGGCGGTCGAGTCGAACGCCGCGGGCGGGTCGGCCGAAGCGCCCGAAGCGACGGAGGACGCGGCCACACTCGTCCGCGGGGCCGAAGAGTTCTTCAACGCCACGACGCACCCGCGCGAGCTTCTCAATAACAAGACCTTCCTGCGCTCGGTCGAGGTCGCGCGCGCAAGCACCGACACGACCTTCGCGCTGCTCGCGAGCGCCGCGGGCTACGACGCGCTCGCCGCATGCATGTCGCTCGAAGCGGTCGCGCGGCGCAAGGGCGAAGACCAGCTCGTCGCGGACTCCGTGCTGCGAGACGTAAACAGTTACTACTACTGGCCGCGCTTCTTCGCTCTGCGCGCGCTCGGCGCGCACGCGCGCGGCGCGGTGCTCGCGCGACTGCTTGCGCGGCTCAACGTCTCCTGGCGCGACGACATGCCGATGCAGTTCCTACGCGAGTTCGTCGCCGAGCGCACTGCGTCGGGCGAGTTCGTCACGACCGACGAGATGATGAGCGAGGTTCGCGCGCTCGGGCTCACCGCCGAGCAGTTAACGGACATCAACCAGACGCTCAAAGAGTTGGGAGACCTTCTGCCCGAAGCCTTAAAGGACGAGGCGGAGCGCTGGCTCGAAGTGCGCGAGGCTTCGGAGTTCGTCAAGACCTTCGGCCGCGTGTGGGAGCCGGACGCGCGCGCCGCCGCGGACGAAGGCGAGGTCTTCGTGCTCGACTCCGTGGCGGCGCGCGTCGCCGAGTTGGAAGCCGCGATCAAGCGCGAGCCCGCGCGCTCAGTCCTCCTCGTGGGCGAGTCGGGCACGGGCAAGACCGCGCTCGTGCGCGCGCTCGCCGAGCGCCTGCGCGCGGAGCAGTGGATAGTCTTCGAGGCGGGCGCGGGCGAGGTGATGGCCGGGCAGACCTACATCGGCCAGATAGAGGAGCGCGTGCAGTCAATCGTCCGCCAGATAGGCGGCAGGCGCGTGCTCTGGGTCGTGCCCAACTTCCACGAGACGCTCTGGGCGGGCCGTCATCGTTACAGCCCCGTCGGCGTGCTCGACCTCCTTCTGCCCTCGATAGAGAGCGGGGCGGTCAAGGTCATCGGCGAAGTGCCGTCCGAGGCTTACGAACAACTTCTGCGCCTGCGTCCTAAGCTGCGAACGGCGATGCAGACGTGCCGCGTCGCACCGCTCTCGGACGAGGAGACGCTCGAACTCGGCCGCCGCTGGGCGAAGCGGTACGGCGACATAAAGCTCACGCGCGAAGGCGTCGAACTCCCCGGTGCTGGTCTAAAGCCGCGCGTATCCGAGAAGACTCTGTGCGAGGCTCTACAGCTCGCGAAGCAGTACCTCGGCGACAAGGCCGCGCCCGGAAACCTGCTCATACTTCTCGACGCGACGCGCCGCCGCATGCTCGCCGAAGAGAATGGCTTCCGCGAAGAGGTGACGCTCGACGCGCTCCTCTTCACGCTCTCGCAACTGACGGGCCTGCCCGTGCGGATACTCGACGAGCGCGAGGGGTTGGACCTCTCCGAGCTTCGAGCCTTCTTCGAGCGGCGCGTGCTCGGTCAGCCCGAGGCCGTTGACTGCCTCGTCGAGCGCGTCGCGATGGTGAAGGCGGGACTGACAGACCCGACGCGCCCGCAGGGCGTCTTCCTCTTCGTCGGCCCGACGGGCACGGGCAAGACCGAGATTGCCAAGACGCTCGCGGAGTTCCTCTTCGGCTCGCCCGACCGGATGATTCGGCTCGACATGAGCGAGCTACAGACATGGGAGTCGCAGGCGAGAATCTTAGGCGAGGCCGACGAGACGAGCGACAGCGCGGCCCTCGTCAACCAGATACGCAAGCAGCCCTTCTCCGTCGTCCTCCTCGACGAGTTCGAGAAGGCGCACCCGGCCGTGTGGGACTTGTTCCTGCAAGTCTTCGACGACGGACGTTTGACGGACAAGCGTGGCAACACAGCCGACTTCCGGCACTCGGTCATCATTCTCACCTCGAACCTCGGCGCGACGCTACCGCACGGCGCATCGGTAGGCTTCGCGCAGGAGCAGTCGCAGTTCGCGGCCGGGTCTGTCGAGCGCGCGGTGGGGCGCGCGTTCCGTCGCGAGTTCGTCAACCGCATCGACCGCGTCGTCGTCTTCCGCCCCCTGGGACGCGGCGTGATGCGCGACCTGCTTCGCAAGGAGTTGAACGACGTGCTCACGCGCCGGGGACTTCGCACGCGCCAGTGGGCCGTCGAGTGGGACGAGTCCGCGATTGAGTTTCTGCTTGAGAAGGGATTTACGGCAGACCTCGGCGCGCGCCCCTTGAAGCGCGCCGTCGAGCGTTACCTGCTTTCACCGCTCGCGTTGACCATCGTCAACCACCAGTTCCCCGAAGGCGACCAGTTCCTCTTCGTGCGCTCCGCTTCGGACGGCGAGGCGCTCGACGTGCAGTTCGTTGACCCGGACGCGCCCGAGGAAGGCTCGGACTCATCGGCCGCCGCCGACGAAGTCGAGACCGCGACGGACGAAGCGCGCGAGCTTCGACTCGAAGCGGTCGTGCTCGACCCGCGCGGGACGCCCGAGGAGTTGCGCGTGCTTCAAGGGAAGTATGACGAGGTCGCGGCGCAGGTCGAAGACGACGCTTGGTCGGCGCGAAAGGCGGAGGCGCTCCGAGAGATGCAGACGGGAGACTTCTGGAGTTCGCCCGCGCGCTTCTCCGTGCTCGGCGCAATCGAGTACATGGACAGAGTCGAGGCGGGGCTGGACACGGCGGGCTCACTCCTCGCGCGACTTCGCGGCGACCGGAGGCGTCTGCTGCCCGACCTCGTCGGCCGCGTCGCGCAGCAGCTATACCTACTCGACTCGGCATGCCGCGGACTTCGCGAAGGCCAACCGCGCGACGCCTTCCTGCTCGTCACGGCCGCGCGCGAGCCCGGCACAGACCGCGCGCGGAGCGAAGCGTTCGCGCAACGCCTCGCGCGGATGTACAGGCGCTGGGCCGAGCGCCGACGCATGCGCTTCGAGTTGTTCGAGGACGGGGACGACTCGCGCGACAACAACGGCGGCACTGCTTCGACGGGCGAGTACCGCGCGCTAATCGCCGTCTCGGGCTACGGCGCTTACACGATTCTGCTCCCGGAGTCGGGCACGCACGTCTTCGAGACCGCGCAGGAAGAGAAGCCCTTTAATCGAACGCGCGCGACGGTGCGCGTCGTCGGCCAGCCCGACGAGCCCGCGGGCCACGTCGCCAACGCTCTCCGTCAACAGGCCGAGCGCGCGCTCTCCGAAGAGGCTTCTTCATCAACCTCGAACGCCGCCGCCGTCGTGCGACGCTACCGCGAAGAGCCCTCGCCGCTCGTGCGCGACACGGCGCGCGGCTGGCGCACGGGCCGCCTGGAGCGAGTCCTCGAAGGCGACTTCGACCTCATCACTTAATAAAAGGATGAAGGCGGAAGGATGAAGGATGAAGGTAAAACTGTTTAGGCTTCACTTCATCCTTCATCCTTTCCTTCTAATTGCCTTTGTTCGGGTCGCCCGCGAAGCGGCCCCGGTACTCCGACGAGCGTATGAAGGCCCTTATCATCTCGGCGCGGCGTACGCGCGCGAGTGCGACGCGCTCGTCGCGCGCGTCCTCGCCCGGCAGCGTGACCGAGTTGAGTTTGCCCAACCAGAAGTTGTAGCCGTCGAAGTTCGTGTCCGGGCTGCTGTCCGGGGCTCTGCGTAGATACGCGAAGTACTGCATCAGCACGAAGGCCGGGTTGTAGAGCTTGTTGTAGACCGAGCCGGACTCGACCACCGAGCGCAGGGCCGCCGCCTGCCCCGCCACGCCGCCCGCGCCGAAGGCGCTCAGGGCCGCGTCGCGCTCCTGCGTCGTCGGCGTGACGCCCGCGTTCGAGAAGAGCGAGTCCACGTACTGCGCGGCGCTCTGCGAGTCGTGGGCCGATTGAAAGTCCAACCTCTGCACAAACTGCTCCGCGTAGCTCCGCTTGTTCGCTTCGAGCACGGCCTCGTAACCCGGCTCCCCCACGACGACGCCGCGCCCGACCTGCTGCGTGTGGTCGAGGAACGTGTCGTAAGTCGGGTTCCCCGGCTGATCGCCGAAGGCCGCCTTGTTGACGCGTATGACGAAGTAGCCCGTGTTTTGAAACTCTATCGAGAGGAAGAACGCGGCCGATACGTCAACGCGCTTTCGGTCGAGGCAGGCGGCGTCCGGGCCGCACGCGTCGAGCTGCGCAGTCCAGAAGGCTTGGCCGCCCGAGTCCGGGTGGCGGCTCAGGAAGTCGTGGTAGTGCTGGCAGACGAAGGTCGCGTTGTCGTCAATCGGGTTACTCGTGCCCTCTACCGCGTCGTTGTCGTCTATCTGCACCTTGATCGGGTTCGGCGCTCCGAGTTGCCCGCCTGTGACCCCGACGATGAAGACGATAAGGTTCTCAGGCCCCTCCGCGTACGCGTCTTCGGAGACGAGCACGGGGATGGTCTTCGAGTCCTCGCCGGGGGCGAAGGTGACGTGCCCGATCATGCGCGTGAAGTCGCCGCGCTGATGGGCCTCGAATGCCTCGACGGCGTAAGTGACGACGGTCGTCCCGTCCTTCGGCCCCGAGCGCGTCATGGTGACCTGCGTCTGGTTGCACCCTTCGGGGACGTTCGAGGTCGCGGCGCTGAACTGCACGGTCGTGGGCGTCGGCGTGGGCGTCGGCGTCGGGTCTGTGGCCTGACGCTCGAAGGCGCCGATGTCGCTGTCGTCGCCGCCGGTCTGGGGCGCGACCGTTGGGAAATCGAAGGGGCGCACGCCGCCGCGTATGTCCTCCGTGACGGCGTGGTCGTCTATGTCGCGCGCGAGCCCCGCGTCAATGAGCAGGCTGCCCGGCAGCGGTATCAGATTCTGGTCGAACTTGACGGCCGCGAACGTCTGTGAACCCGAACTGCCGCGGTCTGTGCTAATTAAGCAGCACGAGGCACCGCCGAAAAAGCCGAAGAAGTTGTAACCGAACGACGTGATGGGGCCAGCCCCCGCGTCGCTCCGGTTTGTTGGGAAATGCACGACGTTGAGCGCGACTGCGTTGCTCCTGAGGCTCATCACGCCGTAGATGCCGCCGCCGTCGCCGTCGCGCCCGCCGCCGTCGCCCATGAGGCCGGTCTGGTTGAAGGCGATGGTGCTCTGCGACATCTTCAGGACGCCGTTGGACGAGGAGTTCGCGACGCCGCCGCCGTTGCCGCCGTCGCCCTCGCTCAGGGTCAGGCCGCTGCCGACGCCTCCCTTCCCGGTCTTGTTGCCACTGATGATGCAGTTGACTATCTTCATCTCGCCGCCGCCGGAGGGGATGTCGTTGTATATGCCTCCGCCCGCGCCGCCCTTGCCTGCCGGCCGCGCTATCCCCGCGTCCACGCTCGCGCCGACGCCCGTCTGGTTTCCGGAGACGAAGCTGCTTGAGATAGTCATCGTCGAAGCGTTGTAGACTCCGCCGCCCGCGCCGCCGTTGCCGCTCTGGCTGACTGAGGTGGAGACGCCGTTCACAATCTTCCCGCCGTCGCCGGTAGAATTCTCGCTCACGTTGCAGTTCGTGAGTGTCGCGCCGACCTGGCGCGCGCCGTTTGGCGCGTTGTATATGCCTCCACCCGCACCGCCGCTGCCCGCGAACCCGCCGCTCGGAGAACGATCCGCGCCTCGGCCGGTCGCATTAAACGTGACGGAGCTGCCCGTCATCGCGAGCGTCCCCGTGTTGAAGATTCCGCCGCCGTTCCCGCCGCTGACGTTGCTGTTGCCGTTTACGCCCGAGCCCGTGCTGTTCCCCGTGATGTCGCAGTCGGTCATCGTCAGGACGCCGTCGTTCTGTATGCCGCCCCCGCCCTGCATAACGAAGGGCGTGAAGGGGACGGGCCACGGCGAACTGGGCACGCTGTTATTGCTGACTATAACGTCGCTCAGCGTCAGCCCGCCCGCGTTGTAGATTCCGCCGCCGCCGGGTGCGTCGGTGACGGTCGCGGGCGGGGCTTGGCCGTTGCTGACGGTGAGGCCGGAGATGCTTACGTTGACGGCAGGGCTGACGACGAAGATGCGGTAAGGCTCGGCGCTGTTGCGTCGCACGGTCAACTGCGCGGCTCCGGGGCCGCTGATGGTGATGCTCTTCGAGAGGTCGGGGAGCGCGGAGGTCAGGTTTATGGTGCCGTTGACGCTGAAGCCTATCACATCGCCGGACGGGTCTGCGTTCGCCTGCTGTATCGCGGCGCGCAGCGTACACGCGCCGCCCGCGTCGGCGCAGATGCCGTCGGACGTGAGCGCGTCGGGAGTGTCGGCGAGGCTGTTGACTGTGAAGTTAGACGCCGACGCGGTCGGCGTGAGAGGAGAGGAGAGGATGGGCAGAAACGCGACGACCATCGCGCAGCAGAGTCTCGTGAGTAGACGCATCGTTATTGCTCCTTATAGTGAGTACGCCGGAAGGGTTGGGCGGAGTGTGCGCGCGACGGCCGCTGACGCGAGACCGAGCGACGACGCGAAAAGCTCTCCCATGAGACCGCCCCTGAAGTTCGTAGCCGAGAATGTCAGTCGGTTGCCTGATGTCGGCGGGAGCGGTCGCTCTCGTCAACGTGAAGCGTTAGCGGCCCCCGCGCCATAAGACACGCGCGCGCGGCGACTTACATGCGACTCGGGGCGAGCTATACCCCTTCCCGCCGTCTATGTCAACAAGTAACCGCTCCGGCACGCTTTAGGCGGTGGACGCTAAGTTATAAGCGATAAATGATGATAGACGCGATGCCATAAATCCGTCATCCGTAACCTCGCTTTTGCCAGCAATTTTTATTGCGTTTCGCGCCGAGCGGGTTTAAGCTGCGCAGACCGTGGACGCCCCGCGAGAGTGTTTTCCGGGCGTCTCAAAAGCACATGCCGTAAGGACGGCCGGCCCCGAGTCGGCACTTGCCCGCCGCCGAAGCGTCTGTAGTCGTCCGAAGTCTTCTCCGTTCTGCCGCCGGGTAATAGTAGGGCCGGCGGTCAATGCGCAACCCAAAGAGAGGGCCGCACGAGCGGCGCGGAGTTTCAACACGCCGTCGCGCGCGAAAGCCCGCAACTCATCAAACTAAGCCGCGCGTCTGTCTTGCCCCAACTTGTCTTTCGCGTGAGTTTGTTACGTGCGGCCACGGCCGCTCAGGGAGGAGAGTTAAAGCCTCACATGGATATAGTCAAAGGTTCGGCAACGCCGACGTGCGGCGTCGAGTCGTCGTGTGATGAGGAGACGTTTCCGCGCAGCGGGCCGTCAGGTTCTACAGTCGAAGTGGAGGATTACGAGCGCGCGCGTGCGCTCTTCGTATCGCTCGGCGACGCAGCGGGCGTCGCGCAGTGCGACGAAGCGCGCGCGCGCACGCTTGTCTCCGAAGGGAAGCACGAAGAGGCCGAGAGAGTAGCGAGCACGGCCGTGAGCGCTTTGGAGGCTTCCGACCGGCCGACGCTTCTCGCCGAGTGCCTTACGACGCTCGGGCTCGCGCAGGCGCGTGCGGGCCGGAATGAAGACGCGAGGGAGACGTTCATGCGTGCTGTCGAGACGGCAGAGGAGGCAGGCGACCGCGAGTCGGCGGGCCGCGCCGCTCTCGCACTCGCCGAAGAGTTGTGCGAGGCGTTGGATTCGCGAGAGCTGTGCGAAGCCTTCGGGCGCGCCTACGGTCTTCTCCTGGGCACGCGCGACATGGACACTCTCTCGCGACTGAACGAGTGCGCGCGGCGCGCCATCGAGGCCGCGAGCCACACACGTGGAGAGAAGCGCGCGGGCAATGAGTCGGCGGCGGCGGAGGAGCGTTGGGAGGGCTTTTCGCTTAAGGCGGAGGTGCTGCGCTACGAGGCCGAGTTGATACAGCGCGCGCTTAACGACGCGGGCGGCGGCGTCTCGTACGCGGCGAGGCTCTTAGGCTTCAGGCACCACCAGACTTTCGTCGCGCTGCTCAACAACAGGCACAAGAACCTTCTGCACGCTCGCAATCCTGTAGTCCCGCGCAGGCGCGCCGCCAACACCGCCTCGCGCTCACACCGCGCGCAGAGATAAACGATGAACGCGGAATGTTGAGTGATGAATGAAGAGGCATAAGCTGCTTCTCATTCATCACTCAACATTCCGCGTTCATCGTTTCCTACAGCCGCGATTTTATCTGTCGAAACTCATCCGTATCGTGGACGGGCGAGGCGCTCACGTCGAGCGAGGGCAGTAGCTTGTCAATCGCCGCGGCGCGTGTCGCGGGGTCTGGGTGGTCGTCCGCCTTCGCGCTCGCGCTCACGTCGTCGTCGCGCCCGTCCAACGACGCGAAGAAGCTCGCCATGTCGCGCGGGTCGTACCCGGCAGCGGCCATCAGGCGCGCGCCCTCCACATCGGCCTGAAGCTCCGCGTCGCGGTTGAACTTGAGAAAGAGCCTTCCGGGGCCAGCGAGCCCGAGCGACGTGGCGAGCCTGCGCACGTCATTCTTCGCGTCGCCGAGCGCCGCGTCTATCAGACGCATCGCGCTCTTCGCAACGTATGCCTTTGAAGCCTGATTCGTGCCGTGCCGCAAGACGACGTGGCTTATCTCGTGCGCGAGCACGCCCGCCAGCTCGCCCTCGTTGTGCGCTGACTCAATCGCGCCGCTGTTGACGAAGACGTAGCCGCCCGGCAGCGCGAACGCGTTGGTCTCTTTTGAGTCCACGACGACGAACTTGTATTGGAAGCGGTAGCCCGGAGCGCATGCCGCTATCTTGTCGCCGAGACGCTGCACGTATCGCGTCACGCGCTCGTCTTTGAACATTACAGACTGCCGCGCGACCTCCTCGGCCGAAGTCCTGCCCAACTCAACGTCCTGCTCGGGGGTGAAGAGGTTGAAGCCCGCGCTCACGCGCGACGAAGCGCCGGAGACGAGGCTGCGCACAGGCCCCACGCCCGCGAGCAGCCCGCCGCCGCAGGCCGTCTGCACGAACATTAGAGCCACCAGCGTCCACTTCATCAACCCACGCGCACGCATCAACCGTAAATCCTCTCCCCGTCTCATTAAAACTCTCTTTCAAGTCCTGCGCGCAACCTCTTCGTCTCGCCGCCAGCCCGCAGTCGTCAAATGTTTTGCAAACGTCGGGCCGCTCTCTCCTTCGAGGGGTTAAACATTGCCTTCACAGCAGCTTGTCCCGCTCGCGGAAGTCCCGTCCGTGCCGCGATTTGTAGTCAAATAGAACAGAAGCGCGTCGGCGCGAAGGACACTGAAACAGTACGAAGGAGACTGCGTAGGCGGGCCGCGGGAGTGTTGGAAGGTGAGACTCGCGCGCCTTCTTAACGCCACGCGTGCGCTGTGACAATCGAAGAAGTGCTACACGCTGCGCGCCGTGCGTGCGCGCGCCGGACTATCCTGCGTGCGTGTTAAGACGCCGCGCCCGCGCGCAAAGCGCCGCGGCACTTGTCCACGCCACAGGAGGCTCTTCATGGAAAAACTCTACCCGAAACTTACCGCGCGGCGCGCCACACTAAAGCACGCTTGCGCGCACTCGCTCGCGGCCCTGCTGCTCGCGCTCTTCGCATCGGCCCTCGTCGCGGCGCAGGTGCGCACGCCCGCATAGACGCGACAGCAGCGGCAGCAGCAGCAGGCAGGCACACGCAAAGACTCGTCCTTCGACGAGGAGAACGAGGCGGACGAAGAGGAGAGTGAGAGCGTTTCGAGTGAGGTCGTGCGCGCGCGCGTCACAGACCCGGCGACGATTCTTCGACGGGCGCGCTTCGTCTACATCAGCTCAAACAGCGCGTTCGTCAACGCGCACGAGGTCGAAGACTCTCTGCTCAAGCGCAAGGAGTTTAAGGCGTGGGGCATGGTCGTCACGCGCAACTTCTCGGAGGCAGACCTCGTCATAGAGATAACGCGCAAGTCATTCACGCGGCGCTTCACCTTCACAGTCGTAGACCCGCGCACGAACGAAGTCATCGCCAGCGGCAAGATGCGCTCCGTGCTCTTCGGCAAGAAGATTCCCAACAAGGTCGCCGAGCAGTTCGCCAACCGCGTCAGGGTCTACAGGCCCTATCCTTAAAGGCAAAGGATGAAGGCGGAAGGCGGAAGGATGAAGAGAAAGCTGTTCAGGCTTTCCTTCATCCTTCCGCCTTCCGCCTTTCGTCAGGCGCTGACCGAAGGTGCGGGCTTGCCAGCGAACTCTTCGCCCGAAGGCTTCGCTTGACCTGCGCCTCCGCCGTCCTGCTTCGGCGCGAACTTCTCGGCCCACCGGACGCGACCCGTTATCTGCATCACGACGAAGAGCGTCAGTATCGAGCCGACGGTGATTGCGAGCCCCGTGAAGCCCTTGAAGAAGAACGCATACGAGAAGATCACCAGGTATATGAACTGTGCGAGCCCCGCCTCGCGCGTCGCGAAGCGCGTGCCGACGACGAGCCGCAGGTAGCTTATGACGAGGAAGATCGAGACGGCCGAAGAGGCCGCGAACGCCGTGTGAATCGAGACGTGGTCTACGAGGTACGCGAGCAGCAGGTGGAACGAGAAGAAGCCCGTGGCGAGGAAGAAGTAGTTCATCGGGTGCAGCTCAATGCCGCGCATCGTCGTGATGATGAACATGAGGAAGAAGAAGAAGAAGAGCGAGACGGGCGCGAAGAGGCTTATGCGACCGGCAAGGGGGCCGGGCTGCAACTTCTCGGGCATCGCCATCCCTATCTGGAAGCCCGAGACGAGGTTCTTGTAGTTCCACGCAAGCTCCCAGCCGTCCCCTGTCTCGCGCTCTTCCGAAGGCGAGAGGGTGTTCTCGGGAAAGTCTATGTCCTTGAAGTTCGTGCGCATCCGCATCTGAAAGTCGCGAACCTGCGCGACGTTTCCGGCGGTGTTCGCGTCGCCGCCGCCGAAGTTGTAGCGCCACTCGTTCAAGCCCTGCGAGCGGTACGCGACGCGCAGAGTAGCAACGTCGCCCGGCTTCACCTGCGCCGTGCCGATTGCCGAGTTCCTCTCGTTCGTAAGCTCGACCGCCTCGCCGTTGACGGTGAAGACGAGGTCGTCGTAGATTGCGCGGTCGGTCGGGAACTTGAGCGTGAAGGTGACCTTGTCCTGCTCCGTGTTGTTGCGGAAGGCGTAGGTTCCGTCGAAGCCGACCGTGTAGGTGCTGTACCAGAGAAGCCCCTTCTGCCTGTGTTCGAGCCCGAGCGTAACGTCCACGCGGCTCGACTCCAACTGTAGCGGCTCCGTCGTCTCCACGTACTCGGTGACGGACTGCCTCTGCCCGTTCAGGAACGTCTCCGTGACCTTCGGCGTCTTGCGCTCGGAGGCGGCCGAGGGCGGCGGCTGCGACTGCGGCGCGCCCCAGAGCATGGCGACGCGGCCGTCTAGATTCTGGCCCGAGTCGTACGTGCGCGAGAAGATGGTCGCGCCGAGCACCGCCCACGCGACCGTCGCGCAGACGAAGATAAAAGCGATTGCGATGATGCGCTTCAGCATGTCCGTCAACACTCCTTAATCAATGTCTACAACCCTCATCAATGTCTACAACCCTCTACACAACTTCTTCCCGAGACTGCCGACGATTAACTCTCAAGCGCGTCCCGCGAGTCTGTAGAGCAGGCCACGAAACCTCTCTGTGGCCTTCCACGTCGTCGCTTCGTCTCCACCCGGCATCTCCTTGAGAGTTCGAGAAAGTTAACCTGCCTTCACCGCCAGGGCCGCGCGTGGCCGTTTCGCTTCAACGTCTGGGAACGAGCCGCGTCCGAAGAAGACGTGACGCGCGAGCGAGTCGAACGGCGCGCGACGCATCAACGCGCAGCCCGCCTCCACCAGCGCAGGACTTCTGATTGAAGACAGAGCCTTTCTCATCCAAAGCCTTGAGACGAAGCGCGAGCGGAATCGCGCGCCCGAATAGTCCGCGAGCGCCGCCGTGTCTCCCGTCTTCAGGTACTCAGCGATGACCGACGCCGCCAACGTCGAGAGCCTCATGCAAGGGTCGAGGCCGCCCGCCGTCAGAGGCGAGACCGCGCCCGCGGCGTCGCCCACGACGAGCCCGCGCGCGCACGCGATTCGACGCAGCACTCCGCCCACCGGTATGCGCCCGCCCCTCCGCTCGACTCGCCGCGCGCCCGCTAGATGGAAGTGCGCGTCCGTCTCGGCGCGGAAACTTTCGAGCGCCTTCAAGGGGTCGAAGCGCGCCGCGTAGCCGCCGACGCCGACGTGCGTCTCCTCGCCGTCGCACACGACCCACGCGAGATAGCCCGGCGCTATGCGCGGGTCGAGGAAGCAGTGGAAGCAGGGCTCGCTCACTTCCGGGCCGGCGCCCGTGAGCACGTCCTCGACGCCGACTATCCACTCGCGGTTCTCTTCGAGTCCGAGGTCGCGCGCGACGCGCGAGCGCGCCCCGTCCGCGCCGACGACTACGCGTGCGGCTATCTTGCGCGTCAGCCCCGCGCGCTCTAAAAGCACGTGCGAGCCTTGCACGCCGTCCGACTCAAGCCCCGCGTAGCGAGTCGAAGGCGACCACACGGCCCCGGCCTCCAAGCACTCCGCGAGCATGCGCTCGTAGAGTCGGGCCATGCGACCGACGCGGAACTCCGCGTGCTCGCTTGTGAGCGTCTGCGCGCGGCGCGCGGGCGAGTAGAGCGTGACGCGTCGGACGGGCGGGCCGAGGCAGTCTTCGGGCAGGTCAAAATCTTCGAGCGTGCGCCGCACGAAGATGCCCGTCGTGTGAACCGCATCGCGCAGAGACTCTTTTCTGTCCGCGAGCAGCACGCGCAAGCCCCGACGCGCGAGCAGCCTCGTTACTTGAAGCCCCGCGAGCCCCGCGCCCACAACCACAACGTCGAAACTTTCCACACCTTCTCCTTCGCGCCGCCGTCTCACGTGGAGCATGAAGGCGTCGCCGTCTGAAATGATGAAGTAGGAACGATGAGCTGAAGGCTCGATGTCTTACAGCTCATCGTTCAGCGTTCACAGTTTGAATTCCGTCTTCTTGTGGAGGGGGCTGTTCTCGTGGCCTATGATGAAGCGCGTCGGGAGGTCGCTCTCGTTGACGAGGAGCCGCGCGTCGCGCGCTGTGGTTGGTAAGTCGAAGACCAGCTCGGTCGTGTACGACTCGCCGGGCCTGAGCGGCGTATCTATCGGCGTGCCGCCCACGCCCGACGCGGCGAGCGCGTGACGACCCTCTTCCGAAGGAGCGTAAGAGCGGCCGTTCGCGTCGTAGACCGTCACGCGTCGCGGGTTCGGGTAGAGTTCGCCGTCGCCGCGCCGTGTTGAGATGGTCGTCTCGTCGAAGCGCGTCTTCAAAGTCACGACGAGGAACTCGCCGCTCGCGCTCACCTGCGACGCGCCTTCTCCGAGCGTCTTCGCGCGGCGCACGCCCACGACCGAGTACGCGAGGTGGCAGTCAATCTCGCAGAAGTGCTTCTCCTCGCCGCGCGCGAGAACCCTCTCGCCGCTCGCGAACGAGAAGACGAGCACGACGCCGAAGTAGAGTGCGGTCACGCAAGCCAGAAGCGCGAGCGACACTCGCGCGCGGCCGTAACGCCTGACCACGAGCGCGTGCATCGCGACGAGCCCCAAAACCACAAGCACGAAGCACGCGCCGAGGAACCCGATCACGCCCAAAGGGGCAGGAAAGTTCACGTTCGTGTTCACGTCCGTTGCCCTCCCGGCTTTCCACAATCCCTGAGAGTCCGCATGAGCAAAGCGCTTTGCCTTACAAAGAATGTGCGCAAAAAAATCGGGCTCACGTGGCCCGAACATTCTCCGACTAATCCGACTTCACCCGCCGCGCGCCGCGCGTATGACGCTCTCCATGTGGCCGAGGTAGCGTTCGAGGGCGCGCCGACCGGCGGCCGTCAACTTGTACTCGGTCTTGGGCATGCGCCCGTCGAAATATTTGTTACAGGTGACGTACTGCGCCTCTTCGAGCTTGCGCGCGTGCACGCTCAGATTTCCGTCCGTGGTGTTCAGGAGTTGTTTGAGATCGTTGAAGGTGAGCGAGTCGTTGACGGCGAGGGCGCTGACTATCGCGAGGCGTACGCGTTCGTGTATGAGCCTATCAAGCTCGGCGGCGGCTGCGGGGCCGTCGGTCGGTTTCGGGCGTCGCGGGTCGCGCAAATTGGCGGGGTCGTCCTGTTGTTGAGCGCCCGCCTTCGTCGTCCTACTTCTGTCCTTCGCAAGTGCGTTCTGTCTAGCCACCGTAGTTCCTCGCTATGTGCAGTCCGAAAATTATGTGCAGCAGGCCGAAGCCCGCGGCCATCAGCGCGTCTCCCCAAGCAGCGGGCAGGAAGAGCGCGCCCGCGCCCAGGAACATGAAGCACAAGCCCATCACGGGCACGGGCCGCACGGAGAACGCGCCGCCCGTAACCACCCCCGTGCCGTAGAGCAGAAGCCAGAGGCCGGGGAGTTGTCCGCCGAGTCCGGCCCTGTAGAAGACGACCGTGAGGAGCGCGCCCACTATCACCGGCGGCGAAAGGTTGATGATCAGTTTTCTACCCGGTTGTGAGAGGAGTGAAGTGTCTGAGGCGTGGGCCTTGCGATACATTGTCCAGCCCGCGACCCCCGCGGAGATTGTGGCCTCGACCATCCAGACCGCGACCCAATCCGAGAAGGCCTTCTGCTGCGAGGCGACGAGCGCGGCGAAGAGCGCCGTGACGCCGATAGCGACCTGCCCCCAACCGGGCACGGCCGTGAACGAAGAGGCGCGCTCCATCGTCTCGCGTATGAAGCGCAGGTTGTCCATCGCGCGGTCGTGGAGCGCGGGCGGCTCCTCGTCTCGCGGCTTCTCGAATGTGTGTACGACCGACATCTCGCCGAGAAAATACACCGGGGGGACGACCGCTGTCAAGTGCTTTGCGAGATAAAGCAAATAACGCGGAAGTTCGGCCTTTCCCTTCGCCCCCGCCGATTTGTTAGCATGGCCGGGCCGGACAACCGACAGTGAGGAGAGCAATCATTGAGCGTGTCGAAGCAAGGTCTGCACGATGGGGTCGAGTTCGTGGCCGAGGACGAAGGCGTGCGCGAGTTCGCGCTCGCGAACGGGATGAAGCTGCTCCTGGTGGAGAACCGCGTCGCGCCCGTCGCGACGCTGCTCGTCGTCTACCGCGTCGGCTCGCGCAACGAGGCTGTGGGCCACACGGGTGCGACGCACATGCTCGAACACATGCTGTTTAAGGGCACGCCGACCTTCAACAAGGAGCGGCGCACGCAGGTAGCGGCCACGCTCCAAAGGGTCGGCGCGGACTTCAACGCGACCACCTGGTACGACCGCACGAACTACTTCGAGACCGTCCCCTCGGACGCGTTGGAGCTTGCCGTCCACCTCGAAGCAGACCGCATGCGCAACTCCTTCATCGCCGACGAAGACCGGCGCTCGGAGATGACCGTCGTGCGGAACGAGTTGGAGCGCGGGCAGAACGAGCCGATGATGGTCTTGGACGAGGCCGTCTACGCGACGGCCTTCCGCGAGCACCCTTATCATCACCCGACCATCGGCTGGCGCGCGGACGTGGAGAACGTGCCGACGGCGCGGCTCAAGGAGTTCTACGACACCTTCTATCACCCGAACAACGCGACCGTCATCGTCGTCGGCGACTTCGAGGAGCAGCGCGCGCTCGAACTAATTCGGACGTACTTCGGCGCTTTGCCCGCCTCCCCGTCGCCCATCCCCGAAGTCTATACGGACGAGCCTCGACAGCAGGGCGAGCGTCGTCTCGTGGTGCGCCGGGCGGGCGAGCTTCCGCTCGTGCAGGTCGCGTTTCGTACGCCCGCCGCGCTCGGGCACGAAGGCGTGCTCTCGAACGCGGAGCTTGCGCGACGCGCGGCCGCGCCGCCCGAAGCGAACGACATATTCCCGCTCGCGGTTCTTTCGGCGCTGCTCGCGAACGGCGTCACGAGCCGCCTCTATCAGTCGCTCGTCGAGCCCGGTCTGGCCGTGAGCGTTGACGCGCGCGTCGACCAGTTCCGAGACCCCGGCCTCTTCAACGTCTACGCGACGGCCGCGCCCAATGTTGAGGCCGGGAAGGTCGAGGAGGTCATACACGCGGAGCTTCGGCGCGCGTCGGAAGAGTTGAGTGACGAAGAGGTCGAGAAGGCGAAGCGGCAGATTGCCGCGCAGGTCGCATACGAGCGCGACGGCACGCACAACGTCGCCGTGCAGATATCCGAGGCGGAGGCCGTCGCCGACTGGCGCTTCTACAACTCTTACGCGCGGAACGTCGAGCGCGTCACGACGGAGGAGGTTCGGCGCGCGGCCGCCATCTACTTCAAAGAGGACGCGCGCACGGTCGGCCACTTCATACCGAAGGGCGATGGCTCGAACGGCTCGAACGGCAACGGCTCATCGAACGGCTCCGAGTCTTTGAAGGGCGCGCTCAGGCCGCACGGCTTCAAGTTCCATCACGAACCGCTCGCGGAATCTCTCGGCGGCGGCGGCGGCGCGAGTCAGTCGGGCGCTGTCGGGCTCGCTTCGCGCGTGGCGCGCGAGGAGTTGTCGAGCGGGGCGGCGCTGCTCGTCTTGGAGAACTCTTCGACGCCGACCGTCTCAGTCTACGGCTCTCTGCGCGCGGGCTCTTACTTCGAGCCGAAGGATAGACCGGGACTGGCGCGCCTGACCGCCGAGATGTTGAAGCGCGGCACGCGTCGGCGCGGCAAGCTTGAACTCGCGGGCGCGCTCGAACAGGTCGGGGCCGACGTGGAGTTCGACGCGGACGCGTTCGCCGTTCGCATAAGCGCTCGCTCGCTCGCGCAGGACTTCCCCGTCCTCGTCTCGACGCTCGCGGAGATGCTGCGCGAGCCCTCGTTCCCGGAGGACGAGTTGGAGAAGCTCAAGCAGCAGACCGTCGCGGCCATACGCGAGCAGCAGACCGACACGCGCTGGCGCGCTTACGAGCGTCTTACTCAAACTCTGTTTGACGAAGAGAACCCCTTCTACACGCACGCGGGCGAGCGACTCGTCGAGAGCGTACGCTCGATTACGGTCGAAGACGTGCGCGGCTTCTACGAGACGTTCTACGGCGGGCGCTCGCTGATACTCTCGGCGGCCGGAGACCTGCGCGCGTCGGAGGCGCTACGTGTCATGCGCGAGGCGTTCGAGGGTTTCGAGGGGCCGGAGAGAGTTGACGTTGAGGTGCGCGACCCTGAGCCGGGCGAGGGCGCGCGGCGCGAGTTCGTCATCGTCAAGGAGAAGGCGAGCGTTGACGTGATGCTCGGCTCGGCAGCACCCTTGCGACGCGATGCCGCCGACTACTACGCGGCCGTGCTCGCCAACCGCGCGCTCGGCGAGTCAACGCTCTCTTCGCGTCTCGGCCTGCAAGTCCGAGACGTTGAAGGCTTGACCTACGGCATCGCTTCGCGCTTCCGCGCGCCGACGCTCGCGGCGGGGCCCTGGTACATCGCCGTCTCGGTCAACCCTTCTAACGTCGAGCGCGCGATAGACTCGGCGCTCGAAGTCCTGCGCGCGTACGTCGAGCACGGCATACGGCCCGAAGAGTTGGACGACGAGAAGAGTTCCGCC
>JBJMGR010000321.1:0-9840 GCA_045807805.1 Pyrinomonadaceae bacterium
CGCGACCTCGGGCCGCACGCCCACGCCTATCGAAACAATGTCCGCCTCGATTGCGCGCCCCGACTCCGTCACGACGCGCGCGACGCGTCCGCGCCCGTCGCCCTCGAACCCCGCTGCGCGCTCGCCGAACAAGACCTCGACGCCGTTCGCGCGCATCTCTTCCGCTGCGATGTCGCGCGCGCGTCCCCCGAGCGCGGTCATCAACTTGTCCGAAGCCTCCACGAGCGTCGTGCGAAGCCCGCGCGCGCGGAAAGCCTCGGCCATCTCTAGCCCGATGTAGCCCGCGCCGACCACGACGGCCGAGCGCGGCCGCGCCTCCTCTATGAAGAGGAGCATGCGTAGGCCGTCGCGCATGTGTCGAAGGACGAAGACGCCTTCTAGCTCATGGCCGGGGAGCGGCGGGCAGACGGCGGCCGCTCCGGTCGCGAGCACGAGCGCGCCGTACGAGAGTTCGCGCTCCGCTCCGTCTTGACGGACGCGCACGACGGACTTGGCGGGGAGTATTTCGAGCGCCTCTGTGTGAAGCCGCACGTCTATGTCGTGCTGCTCGCGGAGATATTCGGGCGTGTGAAGGACGAGGCGCGCGGGCGAGTCTATGAGTCCGCCTATGACGTAAGGCAGCCCGCACGCGCCGTAGGAGATGTCGCCCGTGCGTTCGAGCACTGTGATGCGAATCTCCGTCGAAGCGCGCCGCGCCTCCATCGCGGCCGCGAGCCCGGCCGCGACGCCGCCGACAATGATGAGACGATTTTCGCTCAAGCCTGATTGAAGTGTCCGCCGTATTCGAGAGCGTCGGAAGCTTAAATGAGTTGAGGTGTTAAGGCAAAAGGGGAGGCGACAGTCAATCAAGGATTCTCACGAAGAGACTCCTTCAAACGCCCTATCTTCGCGCCTCGGCCGCGAGAAGTCGTCGCGGTGAAACATCCGTCGAAGTTGAAGGGGCGTGCGTTAGCGTAGACTCGTTGCGACGTGGGGGAGCGTGTGATACGCTCGGGTCTCCCCTGAAAACGCGCGGCGAAGGTGAGGCTTTAGACCCATCAGATGAAGAGTTGTCCGACATGCGGTAGAGAGTACGCGGACACGAATACCCTGTGCCCCGCGGACGGGGCGGTGTTGAAGAGGGCGGCTGGCGACGACCGCCTCGTAGGTCAGGTGCTCGCCTCGAAGTACCGCATAGAAGAGAAGATTGACGAGGGCGGAATGGGCTGCGTCTACCGCGCGACGCACGTCCTGATGGAGAAGACCGTCGCCGTCAAAGTCCTGCACCCCGCGCTCGCCGCCGACGACAAGATAGTCGCGCGCTTCACGCGCGAGGCCAAAGCGGCTTCCCGCATCTCGCACCCGCACGCAATCAACGTCACGGACTTCGGCGAGTCGGAGAACGGCGTCGTCTACCTCGTCATGGAGTACCTGCGCGGCCGCACGCTCAAAGAGGTCGTGCGCTCCGAAGGCCCCATGCCGCTCGCGCGCGTGGTCGAGATTGTCCGCCAGGTCTCGGGCGCTCTCGAAGCCGCGCACGCCGAGGGCGTCGTCCATCGCGACCTCAAGAGCGACAACATCATGCTCGAAGAGACGGCGACCGGCGACTGGGCCAAAGTCCTCGACTTCGGCATCGCGAAGATTCAGCAGACCGCGCAGTCAGTTCACGAGACAGACCCCGGCCTCACTTCGCCGAACTTGATCATAGGCACGCCGCAGTATATGTCGCCCGAGCAGTGCTCGCAGGCGTCCGACATCGACACGCGCTCCGACATATACTCGTTCGGCGTCATCCTCTACGAGATGCTCGCGGGCCACGTCCCCTTCACGGGCGACTCGCCGACGGCGATCATGATGAAGCACTTGCAGGAGCCTCCGCCTTCGATACTCGAAGAGCGCGACGACCTGCCCGCGGGCGTCGGACGCGTGATCGCTCGCGCGCTCGCCAAACGTCCCGAGGAGCGTTACCAGAAGGCGGGCGAGTTGTACGACGAACTCAACGCCGCCGCCGCCGAAGCGCCCGGCCCCTTGACCTCGGCCGTGCCGCCCGCGGTCTTGACGGGCCGTGTCATCGTGCCGACGGGCGCGAACGAGCCCGCGCGCATGACTCTCGCCGAGCGCGACGAAGAGGCGACGGTCGTCAGCGCGGACTACGCGCGGCCCGTGACGGACGAGCTGCCGCCGCCCGTCGCGCCAGTGAATGAGCACACGCCCTTCAGCCCCTGGCGAATCGCAGTGCCCGCGCTCGCGGCGCTCGCGATAATCTTCGCGGTCATCTACGCGATGCAATGGCGCAACGCTCCGACTTCGAGTCAAGACCCGACCGCGCCTCTACAGGTAGACCCGAACGGCCAGCCAGTGCAGTCCATGTCTCCGCCGACGGGACAGGCCGAGCGTAACCTAACGCCCGTCTCCGGCACGCCCACGCCCGGCGCGGGCGAAGTGATCGGCGGCACAGTCCCGACGACGCCCGTGGGCAACTCTAACGTCGCGGCCAGTCCTACGCCCGTCAAGGGGAACGCGAACCAGAACTCGAAGCCCGACGAGAACGCGAACGACGATAACGACGACGAGCCGAAAGAGACGCCCACGCCGCGCGCGAAGCCCACGCCCGAACCGAGCGTCAAGCCCACGCCCGTCCCTCCGCCCGAGCGACAGGCCAAGCCCGCGGTCACGCCCGACAAGGACGACAAGCCGCCCAAGCTCGACGACTCTCCGCCTACCATCAGCGACGCACCGCCCGTGGTAAGGCAAAAGTAAAAAGGCAAAAGTAAAAGTGAAGATTGAAGACAGCGCGGCCTTCATCGTTGAATGATGAAGGCCGCGCTGTCTTCAATGACGAGGGATGAGAGTAAGGCTTACTCTCATCCTCCTAACTTTTGCTCTTTGCCTTAACTCATCGTGCCTTTGACGAGGCGGCGCAGCAAGTCTTCGTCTTCAAACTCCAACTCAATCTCCACGACGTAGCAGGGAAGCGGGAACGCTTGGGCGCGCAGCTTGACGGCGTCCTTCGCCGTGGTGAGCAGCGCGAGCGCGCCCCTGCCTGCGGCCTCGCGCGCGAACGTCTCGACCTCGGCGCGCGTGTATGCGTGATGATCCCGGAACGAGCGCGTGTGTCGAAGGTCGAAGCCGCCCCTTCGCAACTGCTCGAAGAACGCGCGCGGGTTGCCGACCGCGCAGAATGCAGCGACCGGCCCCGCCGCGGCGAGACTCTCGACACTCGCGCGCGCTCTCGCTTCCTGAGTTGCGGCGTCACGAGTCGCGTCCGCGTCCTCTATCTGGCGCAGGCCGCGCGTGCGGACGCGTGAAGCGATGATGCACGCTCGCGTCAGTCGTGTGACATCCGCGCGGAGGCTTTCAACCTCTGGCGCGAGGTCTGAGCGCGTGATGACGACGCAGTCGGCGCGCGCGAGTGCGTCGGCGGGCTCGCGCAGAAGTCCGCGCGGGAGCAAGTGGCCGCCGCCCCACGGCGCGGTCGCGTCCAAAGTCACTATGTCGAGGTCGCGCGCGATACGCATGTGCTGGAAGCCGTCGTCGAGTACGAACGCCTGCGCGCCAAGATGTTCGAGCGCCCAACGTGCAGCGCCGACGCGGTCGCGGTCGCACACGACCGACGCCACGCCCGCGAGCGACTCGGCCAGAAGCACGGGCTCGTCGCCGCCCTCGCGCACGGAGGCGAGCACGCTTAAGCCGTCGGAGACGACGACCCGCCGTGCCTCGTCCTCGCGCCCGTAGCCGCGCGTCAGCACGCAAGGGCGAAGCCCTTCGGACGAGACCGCGCGCGCCACCCACTCGACCAGAGGCGTCTTGCCCGTGCCGCCCGCAGTCAGATTCCCGACGCTTATCACGGGCGCGCCGACCCGCTCCGTCTTCAGGAGTCCCGATTGATAGAGTCGCGCACGCGCGCGCGTCAATGCGCCGTAGACGAACGCGAGCGGTGCGAGTGGTAGTGACATAAAAGGCGGATGTCGGATGCTGGATGCTGGATGCCAGTTGGAATGCCTGCTCTTAACTAGCAGCTAACATCCAGCATCCGACATCTGCTCCATGATCGGGGCGAGTAGCTCGACGGTGCGCGCCGTCGCGCCTCGGTTCTGTTCGAGGACTGAGCGCGCGCGTTCTCCCGCGCGGAGTCGCTTCGCGTCGTCTCCGAGGAGTTCGCGCAGAGAGTTCGCGAGCAGGCACGCGGCCTCCGAGCCTTCGGCGTCGGGGAGTTGCACGAGCGCTTCGTGTTCGAGGAACGTCTCGACGATGGCCTTAAAGTTCGACGTGTGCGCGCCCGTGACGACCGCGCGCGCGGCGAGCGCGGGTTCGAGTATGTTGTGGCCGCCGACGCGTGCGACGCTTCCGCCGACGAAGACGACTTCGGCGAGCGGATAGACCGCGCGTAGCTCGCCTATGCTGTCGAGCAGTATCAGATCGCACTCCGCGTCGCGCCCGTTGCGCGGCGCGCTCCTTCGCGCCCAAGTCACGCCCGACGCGTCCAGCATCGCCGCGACCTCGCCGAAGCGTTCCGGATGTCGCGGCGCGAGAAGCATGCGCGGGCGCGCCTCCGAGTTCGAGTTAAGGGCCGAGTCGGCGACTTGCATGTATGCTTCGAGCGCGACACGCTCTTCGGGCGAGTGTGTGCTGGCCGCGACGACGAGCGGGCGTCGGCCGTCGAGATGGAAGCGCGCGCGTAGCTCTTCCGTGAGCGACGACGCGCCCGCCTCTTCGATGTCGAACTTGACGTTGCCGGTGACGCGTAGACGCTCGGGCGCGAGGCCGAGCGCGCGCACGCGCGACGCGTCCACATCGGTCTGCATCAACGCGAGCGAGAGGTCTGAGAGTACGCGCGCGATGAAGGAGCGTATCAGCCTGTACCTGCCGAAGGACTTCTCCGAGATTCGGCCGTTGACAAGCGCGACGGGCACTCGCGCGCGCCTGCACTCGCGGAAGAAGCGCGGCCAAAGCTCCGTCTCCATCAAGAGCACGGCCGATGGCTTTACGGCGCGCAGCGTACGCCGCACGCTCCACTTCCAGTCGAAAGGGAAGTAGAAGACGAGCGATGCGTCGCCCGCGAAGGCTTCGCGCGCGACGCGCTGCCCCGTCAACGTCGTCGTCGAGACGACGAGCGCGTGATTCGGGTAACGCGCGAGCAGTGCGCGCGCGAGCGGCCTGGCGGCCTGCGCCTCGCCGACCGAGACGCAGTGAAGCCACACGACCGGCCTCCCGCCCGAGTCGAACCGCGGCAGCCTCCCCGCGCGCTCGCCAAACCCCGCCGCGTACTTCCCGTGCCGCAGCGCGTCAAAAAGAAACCTCGGCAGCAGCGCTATCACGCCGACGCCGAGGAGGATGCTGTAAAGAAGATACATGAGTTACAAGTTCAAAGTTACAAGTTCAAAGTTTAAGCCGAAGCCGTGCTCTTAACCTTTGAACTTTGAACTTGTAGCTTTGAACTTATCGCCTACTTCGCCCGCTCCATGTATCGCCCTTCGACGGGGTCTACGCGGATGCGGTCGCCTTCGTTGACGAAGGGCGGGACGGAGATGGTGACGCCGTTCTCCAACTTGGCCGGCTTGTTGACGTTCGAGACGGTCGCGCCCTTCATCGTCGGCTCGGTCGAGACAACCGTCAGCTCTATCGAAGGTGGGAGGTCTATGCCGATGGGCGAGCCCTCGTAGTACTCGGCCTGAATCCTCATACCGGGCAGGAGCCACTGCGCCATGTCGCCGAGGTCTTCGTCGGAGAGCGCCGTCTGCTCGTAGTTCTCTGTGTTCATGAAGTGATAGTGCGAGCCGTCGGCGTACATGAACTCCATCTCGTGCTGCTCCATCGCGGCGCGCTCGACCGTGTCCGCGGAGCGGAAGCGGTGCTCGAAACTGCTGCCCGTGCGCAGGTCGCGCAGCTTCGTCTGCATCATCGCGCGTAGGTTGCCGGGCGTGTGGTGGCGCGCGTCGAGGACTTTGCACGGCTTGCCCTCGAAGACGATGACCATGCCCTTGCGTATCTGGGTCGCGGAAATTGCCATAATAAAATCTGACTCCGAATGCTTCTGGATTGATGTCTCTCCGTCGCCGAAAGGCCGCGCGCGCGCCACAGAGAGCGCCACGTAGCCTTTCGGAAACCCCGTAGTCTAGCGAGCGTCCACGCGCTTTGTCCAGCGCGTATCAAAGGGAGCGCGGGTCAGACCAGAGTAGAGTCGGAGCCGCCCGCGTCCTGCGAATCTAGCTTGAAGAAGACGCGCAGCGTGACCTGATATTCGAGCCGCCCATTTTGAAGACCGCCGCGCATCTCCTCTACGACGAACCACGAAAGCTCTCGGAGTGTCTGACGCGCGCGCTCGACCGCGACCTCTATCGCGCGGCTGAAGCTCTGGTCTGAAGTTCCGACTATCTCGACGCCCTTGAAAACTGTCTCGCTCATCGAAGAGTCCTCCGGCTATTAAGAGAAAGTTCAAAGTTCCAAGTTCCAGGTTTGAAGGCATGCCCTCTTAACTTTGAACTTGTAACTTGGAGCTTGCAACTTATCCCACGCGTCTGTGTGCGAGTCAAGAAGTCTAAAAACTTGAACCGGCGTGAGGAGATTCGGAGTGGAAGTTGAAGGCCGTGTGAAACCATAAGGGCGGGCGTGCAACCGAGAAACATCGGAGGGAGTGATGCGTCTCGTCTACCCGCCCGCCCTTTTCGGAGGAGCCCACCTTCCTGAGCGTATAAACGTCTCGACGGCCGCGAGGTTCCCTAAAAAAAACTTCGCGCGGTGAAATACTTTTCGCTGGAAGAAATCCTTCAAGCCGCACGCGCGCGCAAGGTTCTGCGCTCGCGCACAATCTCGTCGAGGTGGCGCTGCGCTTCGTGATAGTGCGGGAAGCGCTGCTCGTCCGTGCGGAAGGCTTTGGTGTGGTAGTAGCGCCGGCCGTTGATGAGGCGGGCCGGGTGCTTTACGTGGAGCATCTCGTGATAGAGGATGTACTCGACGAACCACTCGGGCACGTCTTCCGAGTCGAGCGTCTTGCTGATGACGATGGTGTCGTGCACGCCGTCGTGGTGGCCGAGTATGGTGCGCGTGCGGCGCTGCGACCAGGTGAGCGTCGGCGTCTCCAACTCGCCGTCGAAGAAGCGTTGGTTGAGGCGCTGGAACATGCGCGCGAGGTTGTACGTGCTGCCTTGGGCGGAAGAGACCAGCTTGCGCCCGCGCTTCTTGCGCGCGAGGTCTGAGGCGCGTATGACCTCGGGCGAGAACGCGTAGTCGCGGTAGACCCTCTCATAGAGAGACGGCGCGCCTCGGCGTCGAAGGAGCTTCGAGACGAGTATGAAGGCGAGAGCGCGATGGACGTTCGCGGGCGCGCTCTTGAAAACGTCGGAAAGGCGCACGTGGACGCGCCCCGAGCGCAGGCGAATCGTGTGATTTAGGCCCGCGTAAGGGTAGTAACGCACGTCCACTTCGGGCACGGAGCGCTTGGGCGCGAGCGTGCGGAAGGCTTCGACGAAAAGGGCTGCGAGCGGCGTTTGGGAGTCGGACATAAGAGTTGACGCCTGCGAGAAAACTCTACGCGTTGTAACGAACGCGGAGCCGCCGAAGGGCTTGTGGTGTCGTCGCGGAAGCTGTAACTGTAACCCCGTGGCCTTGAGCCATGATATTAAGGTCGGCGGCGGGTGGGCGTCAAACGACACTTTCCGGAGCCACGCTAAGCCATTTAGTTGCCGACAAATGGCCGCGCGCCGAATTGAAGGGGCCGGGGAGGGCCTTAAACTTGCGCCCGTCAATCCTTTTCACCTCAAGAGTTTAACCCCTACGGCGTGAGACTTTGTGTGAGGCGGACTGATAAGTTTAGGCCGGTCTTTAAATTAGAGGCACGGCAGCCGCGCCGCAGTCTTCCTTGAAAGCCCGGCCGACCTAAGTTTGCGCGCGTTTTCGTCAATCCGCTATACTTCAGACGGGCCTTCATTTGCGGGGGAGAGGCTCGGCGCCGCGCGGCGGGGAATTTAATTCTTGACACTCCGCTTTGGCGGCTGTAAACAATTTAAAGATGGCCGCTGCCGCCGCCGCCGGGCCGTCTCCCGCACGGCCGCGTGCCGCCTGTTTCCCCTTTAGCCCCGCTCGCCGGAAATCACGGAAGTCGAATGGCAATCAGAGGCTCGACATTACCGACACAGGTGGACTGGACGCCTGACGCGCGCGGCCAGGCCGTGCTCGCGGCGATCATCAAAGAGCACCTGAGAACGGGTGAGCCCGTCGCTTCGCGCACTATCTCCGAGCGCGTCGCGGGCGGCGCGGGGTGGAGCAGCGCGACGATTCGCAACGTGATGGCCGAACTCGAAGAGCACGGGCTAGTCGAGCAGCCACACACGTCGGCGGGACGCGTGCCGACGGACAAGGGATACCGTTTTTACGTAGACCACTTCGTCGGCGACGCGCGCCTGTCGCGCGCCGACATCTCGGCGATAGACCGCACGCTCGGGCTCGCCGGAGACGCGGGCGGCGCGCAACATTCGCGTCTGATGGAGAAGGTCTCGCACGCGCTCTCGGAGATGTCCGAGAATGTCGGCATCGTCATCTCGCCGCCCGTGGCCGACAGCCGACTCGAACACGTAGAGTTTCTTCAACTCTCCGACGGGCGAATACTCGTCGTGCTGGTCTTCGCGTCGAACCTCGTTCAGAACAAGATTATAAGGATTGACGAGCCGCTCAATCAGGACGACCTTGAGCGCGCGGCGCGCTACCTCAACGCGGAGTTCGGCGGGAAGAGTCTTCAGGCGATACGCTCCGAGCTGCTCGCGCTCATGGGCGAGGAGAAGGCTCTCTACGACCGTCTGCTGCGCAACGCGGTGCTTCTGTTCGAGCGCGGCGTCGAGGGCGGCGAGGACGAGACCGCGGAGGTCTACATAGACGGCGCGTCGAACATTCTCGCCAAGCCGGACTTCGCGGACGTAGAGCGACTGCGCGAGCTGTTCCGAACCTTCGAGGCGAAGTCGCGGCTCGTAATGATTCTCAACGAGTGCATCGCGCGCGAGCCCGTATTCAACGACGTTCACGTCGTCATCGGCCGCGAGCACAGCGCGCCGCAGTTTCAGTCGTGCGCGCTCATCACCGCGCCCTACCGCCTCGGCGAGGGCTTCGTCGCGGGCACCGTCGGCGTCGTCGGCCCGATGCGCATCGAGTACGCGCGCACAATCGCGGCCGTCAACTATATCGCTCGCGTCGTCGAGCGCGTCCTGCGCGAGGAGGCTCGCGCTTAAAGTCATAGAAGCGCCGTCGCTCATGTCGCGGCGGCGTCGACGCAAAAACGCACCGGCTCGGACTCGGAAGGCTTTGCAAGGGATGACTCAATCGAACATGGCGGACAAGGACAGAAGGAAGCCGAACAGGATTCCCGTGCGCTTCGTCGGAGACGAGGGCGGCGCGGACGACAAGACCGCGGAAGAACTCGGGCGCGAGTCTTCCTACGAAGACGCGACCGAGATGGGCCAGCGCATCGAGAGCGGCGTCGAAGGGGGGACGGGCGAGGAGGGCGGCGGCGACTCGCAGGGAAGCCCAGACCCTTCCGAGCTTCCGCGCAGCCGAAGCGATCAGGACACGACCGTCTCGCACACCGACGACGCGGAGCAGCCTTCGGGCGGCGGAGGCGCGTCCGCCTCCGCCGGAGAGCAGGCTCGCAACGCCGTGCCCTCTTCGGGGCCGGTCATGGCAGAGCTTATCGCGACGCGCGCGGAGCTTCGTCGCGTCGAAGGCGAGTTGAAGAAGTTGACCGACGAGCGCACGGACTTGACTGAGCTGCTCGCGCGGCGTCAGGCCGACTACGACAACTTCCGCAAGCGCACCGAGCGCGAGCGCTCCGAGACTTACAACCGCGCGCTCGGCGAGGTTGTGCGCCGTCTCCTC
>JBJMGR010000322.1:0-3320 GCA_045807805.1 Pyrinomonadaceae bacterium
CGATGCGCCGAGGCGCAGAGGCGTCTGTCGGATGCGGCGAAGCTGCAAACGCGTGCGAGCGAGTTGGAGGAGCGCTACGTCGCCTTGAACCTCGCCGTCGGCTCCGAGCGCGAGAAACTCGCACTGCTCACGGAACTCTCTTCACGCCTGTCACGCAACGTCTCGCTGCACGTCTCTCACGCGCCACACGACCCGGCGGCGCGTGACCTCGCGGCGGTCAGCATCTTGCGAAGCAAGGGACGCGTGCAGGACGCCATGTCCGCGAGCCTGTCGGCACTGCGCCAACGTTCGAGCCCCGAAGATCAAAAACTTCTCGACCAGTTAAGCGACGCCAACGCGAAACTAGCGAAACTCATCCTCGACGAGCCTCCGCGGAAGGCGACGCCCGCCGAGTATCAGGAGCAGGTCAAACAGTTAGAGGAGCAGAGAGAGAATCTCGAAGTTGAGATCGGCGAACGGAGCGCGGGCTTCTACCAGCGCACGCAGCCCGTCACGCTCGCGGCCGTTCAAGCGTCGATTCCCGAAGATGCCGCGCTCGTCGAGTTCGCAGTCTATCGCCCGTTCGACCCGAAAGCGCCGGACAACCGGAAGGCTTACGGCGAGCCTCACTACGTCGCCTACGTGCTGCGTCGTCGGGGCGAGGTTCAATGGGAGGAGTTGGGCGAGGCGCGGACGATTGACGGCGCGGTTGACGCGTTGCGCCGCGCGCTCGGCGACCCTCGGAGGCACGACGTGCGTGAGCTTGCGCGCGCGTTGGACGAGAAGGTGATGCGCCCCTTGCGCGCTTTGACGGGCGATGCGACGCAATTAATCGTCTCGCCCGACGGCGAGTTGAATCTGCTCCCGTTTCAAGCGTTGATTGACGAGCAGAATCATTATTTAGTCGAACGCTACGGCTTCACTTATCTCACGAGCGGGCGCGACCTGCTGCGCATGCAGGTGACGCGAGAGAGCAGAAGCGCGCCACTGGTAATCGCCAATCCCGCGTTCGGCGAATCCCCGCCGGAGCAGAGTGCAAAGGCCACGGCGAAACGTGCCGGGTCGAAGGCGGGGCGCGGAAGTGCGACGGCCGCGCGCTCCCTATCGGAACTCTATTTCGCGCCGCTCGGCGGCACGGCTCTGGAGGCGGAAGCGATTCGGAAGCTCTTTCCCGACGCGAGCCTTTTGACCGGGGAGGGCGCGACGAAATCCGCGCTCAAGCAGATGGTCGCGCCGCGCGTCCTCCACATCGCCACGCACGGTTTCTTCCTCCAAGCTCCGCACACGGTTGCCGACGGTGGTGCGCGACCGGCGACCTTGGCAGAGAGCGACAACCCACTGCTGCGTTCGGGGCTGGCGCTTGCGGGCGCGAATCAGCGCGGCGCGGCGGCGGCCGACGACGGCATCCTGACGGCGCTTGAGGCGTCGGGCTTGAACCTTTGGGGCACGAAGTTGGTCGTCCTCTCCGCGTGCGACACGGGCTTGGGCGAAGTACACAACGGCGAAGGCGTCTACGGCCTGCGCCGCGCCCTGGTATCGGCCGGTGCGGAATCGCTCGTGATGAGTCTCTGGCCCGCGAGTGATTATTCGACGCGGAGCTTGATGACGAGTTACTACCGGAATCTCAAACAGGGCTTGGGGCGCGGCGCGGCCCTGCGACAGGTGCAGCTCGACATGCTGCGCCACGACCCGCGCCTCCATCCGTTCTACTGGGCCAACTTCATTCAATCCGGCGAGTGGGCCAATCTCGACGGTCGGCGTTGAGCAGCACGACAGGCCGCGACAACACGCCCACGCTGAAATACTTTTCGCGAATCGTCTTATCAAAGTGAACCGATAAAGTCTGAGGCCATCTGTGCCCGGATGTGCGGCGCAACTTTCAGAGGTCACGAGAAAAGGAAACCTTCATGTCCACTCTCCATTCGACGAAACAAACAGCCATCAATCTTTGTCTGCTCGTCGCCGTTCTGCTCTGTGCGTCGTACCAGGTTTCAGCCCAGATCACTATCGGCGGCGTCACCGTCTCGAAGCCGAAACGTCCGAACAAGCCGAACACGAGTCAACCGGGGCAACCAACGTCGAATACCGGCGTCGGAACGTCGGGCGGGAATACCGCCGCCACTCAGGAAGACATTCAAACCAACCCGAATGCGCCGACCGATTACGACGCCAATCTGAAGGCGGGCGATCAGGCGGTTGTCGTTGACCGGTTCAAGGATGTCGAGATGGTCAGAGTCGTCGCCAAATCCGGCGCGGCCTACAAAGTCGCTAAACTAAATTCGCTGAATGATACTCAGTGGTACAGCGCCAACTCGGTCTATCCGTATTTCGACTCGCGGGCGTTCACTGAGATCATGTTCAACTATAAGCACAACGTTACGCCTTACCTGCCGTGCTATGGCAAGAAGCACAATCTGGATTCGGATAGAGTGACTGTCGAAGGTTACAACGCTTTCGGCGCGCGCCATTTCGATGATGCGAAGGGCGCGCAGCGAACTCTGCAAGCCGAGCAGCCGAAGCTGGCGGAGCTTGAGGGTCTGTTGAAGAGCAAACTCGGCGGCGTTGCGCCGAACACTTTTCTGGAGTATCTATCCAACCCCGCCATCGTCGCGGAGATCGCCACACAGCGCGCCGAGTATCTGAAGTGCGCGGTCGGGGTGGAAGAGGATAAGCCTGATTTTCGCCTCCCCGTCTTCCTCTCCGACATCAAAAAGGCGCAGGGCGAAGCCGAAAGATATTCCCCCGGCGAATATCTATATCTCGTCAGCGCGGGTGATGCGAGCGACGAGTTGCTGCGCGCCGTGTCGCGGCGGGCGCGCGAAGAGTGGGCGCGGCGGTGGCTTAAAACTCCCACCTCGCGCGCCGAGTTCGATGCGGAGTGGGACAAGTTGGCGGCAATAGCCTCTAAGAAAATTCCGGGCTACAAACCTTCGGCGGCGAGCTTTCAATTTCGCGACCCTGCCGGTGAAAGGCTGTTGATGGGTGCTCTCAAGAATCCTTCGACGCTCAAGATTTTCCGCATCGGGACGGACACCGCCGGATGGAACATCCAGAAAGATAACGACGGGATACTGCCGAGCTATCGTTACAAGACCATCAAAGTTTATTTCCGCGACCCCGCGGACGATCACCCTTACTGCCGCGTCGTCTCGGCACGCGTCAAGCAAGACTACGCGGGCGGCGGCAGATACAACTCCGAAGTTTATCGTTCGAGCGTGAGCGAAGAAATCTTCGGCTGCCCGTAATCTCAAAGCATTCACGACAAACACAGGAGATTGAAGAATGAAGACCCGAAAGATGTCGCTGCCCGTCTTCGCGTTGGCTCTGCTGGCACTGTTGGC
>JBJMGR010000323.1:0-39653 GCA_045807805.1 Pyrinomonadaceae bacterium
CGCAACGGAACGTACGTCGTCTTCCGCAAGCTGCATCAGCGTGTGGCCGAGTTCCGCCGCTACCTGAAGACGAGTGCGAACGGCCCCGAGGACGAGGAGTTGCTGGCGGCCAAGATGATGGGGCGCTGGCGCAGCGGCGCGCCGCTCGCGCTCTGCCCCTTTCACGACGACCCCGCGCTCGGCGCCGACCCGCACCGCAACAACGACTTCCTCTTTGAGGAGGACGACGCGGCGGGGTTCAAGACGCCGGGCGGCTCGCACATCCGGCGCACGAACCCGCGCGACGCGCGGATCGCCGGCGTGGCACGCATCCATCGGATGCTACGGCGCGGAACCGCCTACGGCCCGCCGCTCCCCGAGGGCGTGCTCGAAGACGACGGCGCCGAACGCGGGTTGATGTTCGCGTTCGTCGGGGCGCACCTCGGCAGGCAGTTCGAGTTCGTCCAGTCGCAGTGGGTCAACGACGGGGTCTTCTTCGGCGCGGGCGAAGACCGAGACGCGATCATGGCGTCGGGCGGCGGCACGTTAACGGTGCCGCGCAGGCCGGTGCGCAGGCGCCTTCAGGGCATCCCGCAGTTCGTCGTCACGCGCGGCGGCGAATACTGCTTCATGCCTGGCTTGCGGGCCCTGCGCTGGCTCGCCGACCTCCAGACGTAGAGGCGGGTTGTTGAAGAGAAGCCTCGACTCAGGACTGCTCGCCTCTGCCTTGTTGGCGGCGGCCTGCTGCTTCGTCCTTACCGCGCAGGTGCTGGCGCAGAACAGGGGCGTGTACCCGCTCGGCATGAGTGCCACCAATTCCGGCGTCACGCCCGAGCCGGGTTTCTCGTACGTGAATCAGCTCCTCATCTACTCCCGCGATAAATCGAAGGGGCCTGACGGCGAGGTGTTGGCGACGGGGAGCAACTCCGTCGTGATGGACATGAACACTCTGGCGTGGGTGAGTAAGAAGAAGCTTCCGGGCGGCGCGAAGTTCTCGATGACGGCCACCGTGCCCTTCGCCAAAAACTCCCTCACCTCGGACTTCACAGGGCCGGTCAGCGGCGGCGGCGGTCTCGCCGACTCCTACTACCAGCCGTTCATCCTCGGGTGGGAGAAGAAGCGCGCCGCCTTCCGCGCGGTCTACGGGTTTCTGGCCCCGACGGGGAGCTTCAGGGTCGGCGCGAACGACAACGTCGGGTCGGGCTACTGGACGCACGCCTTCTCCTCGGGCCAGACGTTCTATCTGACGGAGGACAGAAAGACGACCGTCTCTGCCTTCCAGATGTACGAGGTTCACACCGAGCAGGAAGGCACGGGCATCCACCCCGGCCAGACCTTCAGCCTAGATTTTTCGCTGATGCGAACCCTCTCCGTCGGCGAGAGGCCGTGGCTGCAAGTGGGGCTCGTCGGCTACAACCAGCGGCAGACCACGGCCAGGCGCGGGCCGGGCGTGACGCCGGAACAGGCGGCGGCACGTTACAGAGTCAACTCGCTCGGATTCGCTTCGAGCGCCAACCTGCCGGGGAAGGTCAACGTCGGCTTCAAGTATTTTCAGGAGTTCTCGAACAGGTCTACGTTTCAGGGCCACTCGATACAGATTTCGGGTGCGATCAAGTTCTAGCCTTCGGCATGCGCGCGGCCGACCGCGGGAGAAATGATGATAGATGTCGTCGTGATAGGCGGTGGCCCCGCCGGCATGGCCGCCGCGCTCCGCGCCGGCGACCTGGGCGCGAAGACGGTGCTCGTCACGCGTGAGGAGTTCGGCGGCATGGCGGCAGGCGACGGCCCGGTTCCCGTGAGGACGCTGGCCCACGCCGCGCGGCTGCTCCGGGACGCACGCCAGCTCGGGCGCTACGGCATCGCCGTCGGCGAGCCGCTGCTCGACTACACGCGGCTGCTCGCGCGCGTGAGTGAAGTGGTCGAAGACGTGCGCGCGCACTCGACCTTTCGCGCTCAGCTCGACGGCCTCGGCGTAGTCGTCAACGAACGGTGCGGCGTCGCCCGTTTCGCCGACCCGCACACACTCGAAACCGAGAGCGGGCTGCGGCTGCGCGCCGACAAGTTCGTCGTCTGCACGGGGGGAACGAGCCGCCGGCTCTCGGTTCCCGGCGCGGAGCTGACGGCCACACACAGCGACGCGTGGGGACTGACGGCCGTGCCGCCCTCGTTAATAGTGATCGGCGGCGGGGCCACGGGGGCGCAGGTGGCCTCGGTCTTCAACGCCTTCGGGTCGCGCGTCCAGCTCTTCCACGCGGGGCCGCGCATTCTGCCGACCGAAGACGAAGAGGTCTCGGCCGCGGTGGCGTCCGCCTTCCGCGAGTCCGGCATCGAGGTGAGGGAAGCCTTCGGGGTTATCGAGTCGTTCGAGAAGACGCCCGGCGGCGTGCGGATGCACTTCTCCGTGGACGGCCGGAGGGGAGAGGCCGAGGCGGCGCTCGCCGTGGCAGCTATCGGCTGGGCGGCCAACACCACCGGCCTGAATCTCGCCCGCGCGGGCGTCGAGACCGGCGCACGTCACTTCGTCAACGTCGACGAGTTTCAGCGCACGTCCGCGCCGCACGTCTTCGCGGCGGGCGACATTACGGGCCGGATGATGCTCGTCCCGCAGGCGATTCAGGAGGGCTTCGTCGCGGCAACCAACGCCGTGCGGGGCGCGACGTTGAAGGCGCTCGAAGGGGCCGCGCCCATCGGCAGTTTCACCGATCCCGAGTACGCGCAGGTGGGTCTGACCGAGCGGCAGGCACGGGCCGCCGGCGAAGTCATGACGGCCAAGGTCTGCTTCGACACGACCGCCCGCACGATCATCGACGGCAGGACGGGCGGCTTTTGTAAGCTGATCGTAGACACCGGGACGCGCCGGATTCTGGGCTGTCACGTCGTCGGGGAGCGCGCGGTCGAGATCACGCAGGTGGCGGCAGTCGCCATGGCCGGCCGTATGCGCGTGGACGAACTGGCGGAAGTCCCGCTCTCCTTCCCGACCTACGCCGGGGTGCTCGGCCGCGTCGCGGCGCAGGCCACCCGCCGGCTCAACCTGAAGACGGAGCGGCAGGCCGGAGGAGTGGAAGGGCAATAACGGTTGAGGACGAAATGACGATTGGACTTCAGACCGCCTCCACCTCCACCCGATTGTCGCGGCTGAGGGCTTTGGCGATGAACATGAGCATCACTATCCCGAGCATGTTGGCGAGCGTCAACATGACGAAGACGTTCGGGTCTTTGAAGTTCTGGATGGCGATGATGACGCCGGCCGCGGTGTTACGCTGCGCGGTGCCGAGCCCCCCGATGTCTTCGAGGTGATCCTTCCCCGCGCCCGCGAGGTAGCCGAGTCCGAACGCCGCGGCGACGAACGCCAGCCCGACGAGAAACGCGCCCGTCCCGATGATGTTCATCAGGTTGGGGAAGTAGCCGATGAGCGTCGCCACCACCATGGCGTACATGGCTACGTTACCCACCCAACCCACCCACGGCTGCGCCTTCTTCGACAAGGCGGGCAGAAGCTGAGCGACGAGCATGCCGACGCCAATCGGCAGGAGCATTTGCAGCAGCAGCGCTTTGGCGATGGCTAAGGCGTCCACGCTGACGCCCGACAGCACCAGCGGCAGCACGACCGGCACATAGGGGACGGTCACGACCATCAAAACCATCATCACCGCCGCGCCGAGCGCCAGTTCATGCTCCGCCGTCTGCGTGAGCTTGATGAGGAAGGGCGCGCCCGCGCCCAGACTGAAGATGAGCAGCCCCGTCTTGAGCGCGGGGTCGAAGGGCGCGAAGTACAGGGCGACTATCATCAGCAGGGGCGCGAAGATGAAGTTGGCGAGGAGCATCTTGAGGAAGAAGGGCCAGTTCTTCAGATGCCCGGCGATGTCCGAAGGCTTCTGCGTCAGGCCCACGTTCAGCATCGTGGCGATGACAAAAACCGGGGCGATGAACTGAACAGCACTTCTCAGCAACTCAAACATTGACGCCTCCACAGACAGTCGTGCCTTTGAACTCCCGCCTATGAACCCGCTCAACCTGAGAGACGGGGCGCACGGAAAAGCGTCCCTGAGAGCCTACTCTCGCCTCAGAGTAATTCTTGCAACAGAACCGCAGTTCCTTCGGCGTCCGTGTTCGTCTTCTACGGCACGATGTCGAAGGCGATCCTGTTTGACTCGACCATCGGCCCCAGACAGCACTCTATACGGCGCATGAGAACCAGTTCGTAGTGTCCGGGCGGAAGCGGGTTATACCAGGTGATGCCGCGGGGGCCGATGGTGAGCCAATCGATTATCCTCTTCTGCTTGGGCTTCAACTCGTAGACTTGCTTGACCGCCCTCCTCTCGCATAACTCGACGGCGTCATCCTTCTCAGTCCGCGCGGGCAGGTTTGTGAGGTAGGGGACGAGTTGCCCGTCTCTTTCAAGCCGCGGGCGGTTCTGAAAGATAGTCGTTGACAGGCAGTACTTCGCGGTCTTGTCCCCCGTGTTAGTCAGCGAGACGACCACGGGGATTTCTTCCCCGACCTTGAACCGACTCTTCACCGGCCCGTGCAGGCCGCCGCCCGTGGCAATCGTCACCTCGATCTGATCGGCGGAGGCGGGGGCCGCCGTCGCCCCCGCCTGCCTGACGCTCGAACCACAAGGTCGCACACCACAAAGGACGCATGCCGCAAGCAGCACGACCAGACGTAGCGTTCTCACGCGCACCTCCTTCGCCGACGTTCCGTGCGGGCGGGCGACTACGGCTGCCCCGCCCCTACCTGTCCGGTGATGCCCTTGTTAGCCATTATCTTTATCTCGACGCGGCGGTTCTTCGCGCGCCCCTCCCCCGTGGCGTTGTCCGCGACCGGGTCTAGCTGGCCCGCGCCGAAGGGCTGCACGAGTCGGTGCATCGGCAGCTTGTGCTGCGTCGCGAGGTAGTAGATGACCGTCTGCGCGCGGCGCTCGCTGAGGTCGCGATTGCGGTCGGTGTTGCCGGTCGAGTCGGCGTAGCCCATGACGGCCACGACCCACCCGTTCTTGTCCGGCTGCGACTTCACCCACGCGGCGACCTCATCAATCGTGCCCTTGGCTTTCGGCCCGAGCGTGGAGCGGCCCGTGACGAAGTTGACGGTGACGGTCTTGATGATGTCAAAGTCGTCGAGCCCGTTGATGCGATTGTTGGCGTAGTCGGCGGTGCGCTGGGCTTCTGCCGCGGCGGCCTGCGACTTCTCGAAGTTCGCCTTGGCTTCCACCCTGTTCGCCTCGACGACGGCGTTCGTCTCGGTGAGCTGCCCGGCGAGCCGCTCCTGCTCCATCTGTTGCTGCCTCAACTTCTCGCGCAGCTCGTTCTCTACGGGATCGACCGTCGCCTTGAGCGCCTGCGCGGCCCTCAGGTCTTGCTCGTCGAAGCGTATCTTCTCGGCGACGAGCTGGCCCTGGTCGTTTCCGACGCCGTCAACTTCCACCCGTAGGCCGCGCAGGATGTGGCCCGCCTCGTAGTCTTTCGAGCCGCGGAAGACGCCCTTCTTGTGGCTCTTGACTTCGGTGTCCGCGGTCAGTATGACGGCCGTCACGGGGCCGCCCATCGTGTCGCTCATCGTGAAGTAGTCGGCCTCGCGCTTGACGACGATGCCCTTGAACTTCTTCACCCTCTCGCCGCTACCGACGGTGCGCGTCCCCGCCGAGTCCTGGCCGAAGACTTGCGCCGCGCCGGTCAGAATCAGAACGAAGACGAGTGCCGTCAGCCTCTGAAGTGTGCTCCTGTTGCTTATCATGGTTTGCTCCTCTGTCTCTGCCTGTGATCGAATAACTCGTCGTGTGAGCTTCTGCCTTCGCCGGCATCGCGTGGGCCGTCAGACTTCCCGCGGCCTTCGCTCCTCATACGGCATCACTCGCGCGCGATTCTAGAAACAAAGGGTTGCCCTCGATACTGTCATTATTGACAGTACCCGACGAAAAAAATTGGGGCCGCGCGCGCGCCGTGGCGGCCGCGCTTCTTCTCCGAACCTGTCAATTTTGACAGTACAAATTCGCGGCGGGCGAAGGTATGCTCGATGTCGGGCAGGCAACCAGCGAGCAAGGGTGGGAAGAACCAAGGGTAAGGAGAATAGGGGGCCGGGGGAGTCGAAGAGACGCGGCTCCCCCGGTATAAAAGCGCGAGCACGCCGCACGGTACTCCGACGGGGCTCGGCGGCGCGGCCGGAACCCCTTCGACGCACACACCGTTTTCGCCCGGCTTCATCTCACGCACGACACTTACACGTTTGCGGCGACCGCGAGAAGGGGAGAGTTATATGGAGCCGGGCGAAACGCGTCTCGACGCAGGGCGGCCGTCACCGCTCATGCAGTTGAAGCCTTCACCCCGCTCCGCCTCGTCGCGCACGAGAGTAGACTTCGGAGCCGTCTCGCACAGTGGGAGGGTGAGGCCGGTCAACGAAGACTCCTTCCTCGTAGCACGCTTCAAGCGCAGCCTGCACGCGGTCTTCACGAACCTCCTGCCGGGGCTGATTCCGGACTCGTACGCGGAGACCGGGTACGTGATGCTCGTGGCGGACGGGATGGGCGGCATGGCGGGCGGGGAGTCCGCGGGCCGCACTGTGATCGGCGCGCTCGTGGAGCTTTTCATAAAGACGCCCGACTGGATAATGCGCCCCGACGAGAAGAACACCCGAGAGGTCTTGCGGCGCATGGAGGAGCGCTTCGGGCAACTCACCGACGCCCTGACGGAGCGCGCCGAGGCAGAGCCGTACCTCTCCGGCATGGGCACGACGCTGACGATGGCCGCGAGCATCGGCGCCGACCTCGTCGTCGCACACGTCGGGGCCTCGCGCGCCTACGTCTACCGCAGCGGGCACCTGCTGCGCCTGACCAGTGACCAGACGGTCGCGCAGGAACTCGCGAAGGCCGGTCTGATACGGCCCGAAGATGTGGCGACGCACCACGCGCGCCGCGTACTGACCGGCGCTATCACCGCGGGGGGAGAGAGGGCCGAGGTCGAGCTGCACCACGTGCGGCTCGTTAACGGAGACAAACTTCTGCTCTGTAGCGACGGGCTGACGGAGATGGTCGCGGAGGAGAAGATTTCAGAGGTGCTGGAAAGACAAGCGCCCGCCGCCGACGCCTGTCGCGAGCTGATCGACATGGCCCTCAAGGCGGGCGGCCGCGACAACGTCACGGTAGTTCTGGCGGGATACCGCATCCCCTACGAATGAGGCGGGGCAATTAGCGGTAAGCGTTCAGCGTGACGGCGCGGTTCAGTATAACGTCGAACTCCTTGCCGGGCTTGACCTCCGCCTCTTCGCCCTTCTTTATCGCGGCGCGGCCTACGCCGATAATCCCGCCGGTCGCCGCGCCCGCCACGCCGTTGATCAGGCCGCCTACGACCACGCCCGCGCCAGCGAACGCCACGTTCTTCTTCGTCGAAGACTTGCCCTTCACCTCGCCCTCGTTGTCCGCGCTGGCTGAAGTCGTCAGCGAGGCGTTGATCGCGTGGCGCGCGCCGTTCGGCAGTTCGAGCGACGTGAAGGTGACGTTGAGGCTCCCGGCCTGACTCTTTCGGCCGGCGCGTGTGACGTGCGTGACGTGTCCCGTGACGATGCTGCCCGCCGGAATGACCTCGACGCCGCGCGCGTACAAGGGGGTCACGACGGTCGAGGCAAACGTGTCGCCGACGCGCGCGTCCTTCGAGCTAAGCTTGTCGTTCAGCCTCAGGCGCATGGTGGTGTCGGCCGCGACGGTGAACCTGGGCGCAGCCTTCTTCTTTTTCTGCGCGGAGGCCGGGACGGCCCCGCACACTACCGCGAACGCGAACGCAAGGGCGCACGCGGCGCAAGCCCTCAACGTCTTTCGATAATGAAACACGATCATTCCCTCCTCGCGATTGGTGAGTCGCGCCGCAACTATAGCCTGGGATTCCGCAGGGCGATTCCTGTCAAAACTGACAGGGCGGCGCGCGGCTAGAACTTCCACCCGAGGGAAGTGCTCGCGCCTAACTCGTTCCTGTCGGCCTTGACGGGCGGCCTGCTGTCGAAGTTCTCGTAGAGGTGAAAGCCCCAGTAGAGATCTTTGACGAGCTTGATGCGCAGGTCTGTCTTGAACTGAATGCGCGTGCGCCCCGGCGTCGTGAGGCTCGGGTATAAAAGGAGACGCGAGTTGATGTCCGTGGTCGTGAAGCGGAAGGCCGTGAAGTCGAGACCGGCGAGGGCGTCGGCGTTGGTCGTTCGGGGCTTGCCGAGTGCGGCCGAGTAGTTGTCGCGGCTCGCGGCCAGGCCCCCGAAGACGGAGATTCGCGTGCGCTCCGTCTGTCGCAGGTTGAGGCCGGCGAGCCCGCCGGCCGTGGTGCGCAGCGCGAGGCTCTGCTGGTCGCTGCGCAGCACGTCGAGGAGCCCGCCCGCGTACCAGCGCGGCGTCAACTGCTTTCGGTAGTCGAGCGTGAACTGGTTGCGGGCGCTGCTGCTCCCTTCGGTCTGGCCGCTGAAGACGGAATCGAGGCGAGCGGTCACGGAATGCTCGCCCCTGCGGTAGGTCGCGGACGAGGAGATGTCCGTCTGGTACTGGTCGTTGCCGCTGGTGAAACTGAAGCCGAAGTCAATCGCCCCTTCTAACTGCCGGAAGAACCCCGCCTCGACCGGCGTTATCTTCAGCACCTCCGTCTGCCTCGCCCTGACCGCGTCCTGTTCGGGGCCGACGAGGAAGTTGTCTTTGAGTGCGGCGCTCGCGGGGGCCAGCCGCAGGGGGCCGGTGATGAGCCGCCCGTCGGTGAGGAGAATCAGGTATCTGCCTTTGCTCTCCAGCCGCGCGACCTTCGACCAGTCGAGGCGCACGGCGTCGGCCATGTAGCTCGCCTTGAACTTCAGCTCCCCGCGCTGAAGCCCCTTTATCTCTCCCGTGAGGCGGTCGCCGTTCTTGAGTATGACCACGTCGTCGTCGCGTCCGGCCCGCGCCGGAGAGGCGCAGACGATGGCTACGGCCGCGAGGAGTGCGAAGACGAGCGGGCGGAAGCGGCTCGGGCCGGACAGATTTCTCTGCATTCAAATACCTCCCAAAGTGTCCGGCGAAACGCGCCCGCCGCGCGCGTGAGCGTGCTAAACGCGCTCCACCTTACCCGTCAGGCTCATCAACAGCAGCTCGACCTCCAACTCCCCGTGCCTCTCCTTAATCAACCCTCCGAGCCGCCTCAACTGAACCGCGTGCGCCTCGGTCTCCTTCTTCGGGTCTTTGGCAAAGTCCTCGCCGAGGATCAGCTTGTACGCGCCGCAGTCGCGGTGATCCATGACCATCACGCGGTGAATCTTGTGCAGTTCTATCGCGAGTGCGAGGTGATCCCAGAAGGTCTTGTTCCAGTCGGGCCGCGTCTCCGTCACCGCCCCGAGCGAGGCCCCGGCCAAAACTATCTGGTCGTACTTATTCCTCAGGCCGCGCCCTGTCATGTAGCGCTCGGTCTCGTCGTGCAGGCGGTAGTCCATGCACGTGAGCAGAAGCGCCTCCGCCTGGTGCGAGCCGTGCGGCCCGTCGGCACGCACGATTGAAGCGAGTGACTCTGCGCCCACGCCCGAAGAGAGCGCGGCGGCGACCCCGGCCATGACGGACGCTCTCAGAAAAACGCGGCGACCCGTGTCGGGCGCGTCCGCGCGCTGTTTCGTCTTCATGCGACTCCTACACCAATCGGCTCGTGCGAAGGTTAAGCTCGGGCGAATCCTATTAAGAGCTGGCGTCGGAAATCACCTGTCAAAAGTGACAGTTATCCGCCGCGCGCCGCGCCGATAGACTTCGTCGTGTGATTCAGAAAGCTCAGGGAAGGCGGTGGCGAAGATGAGAAGAATCGGGGTTGCCCTTCAAGTCCTTACGACGGGCTGCGTGCTGCTTTTGTGCTGCGCGTCGGCGGCGGCGCAGGACGTGCGCTACAACTACCTTCAAGGCACGGACTTCTCGAAGTACGCGACCTACAAGTGGGTGAATGTGCCGGGCGTCCAGTATCCGAACCAGATACTCGACGATCAGATAAAGCAGGCGATTGACGCACAACTCGGGCTGAAGGGCCTGCGCAGAGTTGAAGGCGACGACTCAGACCTCTACGTCGCCTACCAGGCCGCGGTCAATCAGGAGAAGCAGTGGAACGCGTACAGCTCGGGGGGCGGCTACTGGGGCTACGGCGGCTGGGGCGGTTGGGGCGGCATGGGCGGCATGGGCGGCATGCAGACGACGACCGTCACGAGCGAGACCATCCACGTCGGCACGCTGAACCTCGACTTCTACGACGTGGCGACGAAGAAGCAGATATGGCGCGGCGAGGCGAGCAAGACCTTGAAGATGGAGAAGAAGCCGGAGAAGGTTCAGAAGAATATGAACAAGGCGATGGCGAAACTCTTGAAGAACTACCCGCCGCCGCGCCCCAAGTAGCTTCACTCTTACGGGAGGCTCGTATGAAAGCAATCATCCTGGCCGCGTGCTTTACGTTGTGCCTATGCCTCGTCGGCGGCACGCGACGCGCGACCGCGCAGGATGGGCAGCAGCAGTCGAGCGAGACGTTCGTCGAGCGGCAGCCGAAGAAGGAGCAGTTCGCGGCGCTCGCATACATGCCGAGCGGCGCGGGGCGCTCGATGGTCGGGCCGGGCGCGACCGCCAGCGTAGACCTCTACGTCAAGAAGTACACGTCCAACGAGGAGGCGAGGAGGATGGCGGGGCTGCTGAACGACGGCGGCCCCGAAGCGCTGCTCAAGGCGTTGGAGAAGGCCGACTCCATCGGCAAGATCACGCTCACGGGGCGTGTCGGCTTCTACGAACTGAAGCTCATACGCTCGCACAAGACGCCCGAAGGGCGACGCATCTACGCCCTCGGCGACCGTCCCGTGGGCTTCCTCGAAGCCTACGGCTCGGGGCGAACGATGGACTACCCGTTCGGCATCCTCATGCTGGAACTGAAGCGGGACAAGAAGGGGAAGGAGAAGGGCGAGGGCGTCCTCATCTACGCGGCGAAGGTGAAGGTGCTCGACGGCAACAAGCTCGACGTGGAGAACTACGGCATAGACCCCGTGCGCCTCATGGGGCTGCGTAAGCTGTAACAAGCGCGGCCGTAAAGTCGGCGGGCCTCATCCTCTCCGTGGCCCGTCCGAATTCAGCAGCCGCCTGAGCCTCGTCCTTGCCTTATGCAGTTGCGACTTCGACGTGCCTACCGAACAGCCGCGAATGCCGGCGACCTCTTCGTGCGTGTAACCCTCCACGTCGTACAGCACAAAGACCGACCGGTAGCCTGGGGGTAACAGGGACATGGCGGCGTCAAGGGCTATGTAATCCAAGACCTGAGGCTGCGCCGAATACCTGCGCGTGTTCGCGGCCACGCTTTCCGCCTCGACATCTTCGGGAGATTCCGCAAGGCGCGTGCTCCCGCGGCGGAAGTGCATCAGCACGTGGTTGATCGTGAGGCGGTGCAGCCATGTCGTGAACTGGCTCTCGCCGCGGAAGGAGCCGATCTTTCGTGAGAGTAAGATGAAGACTTCCTGCGTGAGGTCTTCGGCGTCCGCGGGGTTGTGCGTCATGCGCAGACAGAGCGTGTAGACGCGCCGTGAGTGGCGCGCGTACAACTCCCCGACTGCGGCCGGCGCGCCGCCCGCGGCGGCCCGCGCCAGCGCGAAGTCCGACTCTCCCGCGTTGCCGGGCGCGACGCCGAGGAAGAAAGTCCTTGAGCTTAGACTGTCGAAGCCTGCCGTTTGCCCCATGTCGGTCTCACCGCGAGCCGGCGGCGAGCGCCGCACGCCGAATCACTTCCCCCCGTCTTATGGATCACTGCCTCATCACTGCGTCGTCTTAGCCAGCGACTCGCTGCCTGCCTTGACGCGGCCGCTCAGCTCGACTATCGCGTCCAACTCGTTCGCCGCGTCCAGAGGCTTCGCCGCGTCGAGGGTGTAGCCCGTCAAGGCGTGATTGCGTAAGACGCCGGAGAGCACCGCCGAGAGCACCGCGAGCGCCGCCCTAAGCTCGCCGGAATCTGATATGACTTTCTCCTCCCGACGCCCCGCGCTCTTCCGCGGGCTCGGGAGCGTCAGGCAATCTTTGATTCGGGCGGCGCGCCTCCTTATCTCGGACGCGGACTTCGCTATGGCCCTGAAGTCGAGCGCACCGCTTCGCGCGGCGCGTGACAGGTACTCTGTAGCGTCCCGCAGGTAACTCAGGTCGTCGCCTAAACGCACAAGGCGCAGCCGTGAGTCAAGGCGTTCCCAGTCGTCGGGGATGCTGACGGCGTTGCCGGGCGACTCCGCGTGGCCCTCGCAACGCCTCCGCTCGCTGCCGGCGGCGCGCCCGCATCCCTCGGCGTTGTCATCGTCTCTGTTCTGCGCCGAGGCGCGCGGGACGATTGCCGCCGCGAGAAGGAGCGTGACGACCGCGCGGCAAATGATTTTGACGATGGACTTCATATCGCAGGGCCTCCACGCCGCATCCCGTCCGAGTGTATCGGCCCGACGGGACGCGGGGTAACTGTCACTTCTGACAGGTGAATGAGGGCCGTTGAAGCGGACGCGGCAGCCGTGCTTCGGGGGATGTTAGCGCGGGCCTGCGCTCGCGTAATCCGGGCGACTCTGGCTCACGGTCATGTCGCGGGGAACCTCTACGAGCAGTTTATGGAAGCTGCCGTCGTGCCGCTTCCGCCTGTCGGGGTAGAACGCGAGGATGTACCGGGACAGGACTTCGCCGGAAACCGTATTGAGGGCTTCCGAGTAGTTACTGTCGGTGGCGTAGACGTTCACGCCGCCCGTCTCTTCGGCGAGGCCGCTCAGGTCGAGGATGGTCGGCCGCGGCCGCCCGTAGGCCGCCCCGTAGCCGAACGAGTATGAGGGCATGGTCACGGTGTAGACGGTCGCGTCGGCAGCGTTGGCGCGCTCGATGACGGTGCGCGGGGAGACGGTATCTCCCGTCGGAAAGCCGTCGCTGATTACCACCACCGCGCGTTTGACCACAGCCCGCCCGAGATGAGTCCTTTGAGGTTCACGTGCCGCGTGCCTTCATCTCGCGTCTGCGGAGCCACAGCAGGAGGAGGCCCGCGACGAGCGGGAGTGCTAAAGAGCCGTAACGAATGTTTCTAAGCAGCCGCCCCGTAGGCGACTCCGCCTCGTCGTATGCACCAAGCTCAGAGTCGAGCCGATTCGCCGCGCGCGTTTCGACACTCAGCTTCGTCTGCTGAAGAACCGTCCGCAGCCCGTCCGTAACTCGGCTCTCGATGACGAGCCGCTTAACGCCGCCCATCAGTCCGTCGAGCATGTCGACGCGCGAGCGGTTCACGTAGAGCAGGTATGTGTCGGATGTCCCGCCCGAGGCGGGCGCGCCAAAGAGAAGCGTCAGCGACAGCGAGGAGTCGAGGTAGTGGTTGGCGTAGAGCTGCTTCGTCGCCACCAAAATCTGCGCGGCGTCGCCCCGCACGCGCGTGTATGTCGCCGTGTGCGCGACGACGACGATGGGCTTGAAGCCGAAGTTTATCTTCGACCAGTGGAGCGTGTTCTCCACTCCCGGCAGCTCAAGCCGCGGGAAGCTTCGCAGGTAGGCGGCGAACTCCGGCGCGGAGTCGCCGACGTAGGGCAGCGAGTCGAGCAACGTGCGCTGCTCCTCCGCCGGAGACGATTCGCCCGCCCGCCCGTCGTATTCGACGAGCGCCTCGTCGCCTCGCGCTAAGTAGTCCCGCGCGTAATCGGAGAGTAGCTGCCTGTAGAGCCGTGTGGCCCGCAGGCCGTAATCGGGCGCGCCCCAATCGACGCCCTCCTTCAACCGCGCGATCATCGGGGCCGACAGCTTCACGTTGCAGTCGCCGGCCGCGCACCGCTTTATCTCGTCCACATCGCGCTTGTCGAGCCACAGCGATTTGAGGTCTTCCGGCGAAGGGGGTGTGGAGAGCTTGCCGCCGCCGAGGATGACTCGGTTGTTCGACTGCGTCAGACTTCCCTCGAACGCCGCGAGCAACGCCGTAGGGTCGCCCTGCAAACGCGCGACGCCGCAGAAGGCGACCTCGCGCTTATCCGTCACCGGCAGGAGCTTGACGACGACCTCGCCCCTTTCGAGCGCGGAGAGTTCGTCGGGCGTGAACGACGAACTCTTGAGCAGGAGGTCGCGGAACTCTTCGGCCGGAGTTGGTTGAGGGGTGGGGGCCGCGCACGTCAACGCCCACGCGGCGAAGATTACTGCCTTAAGAAGAAGTGGGATGCGGCCCGTCATGTTCTTCGGCGAGGCCGCATGGGGTTGAGCAGCCTGCGGGGCAGAGGTTAAGGCCGCGGCCGCGGGCTGGTAACTGTCAGAATTTACAGGTCGGGCGGGAAAGGGCGGGACGTTGCAGAGCGCCCCGGCGCGACAAAACATCCGAAACTTCTTCGGCGCGGACTAGCGCCCGCTCGGCTGCGCGTAGTAGCCGTCGCGGTAGCGCACGAACAGGCGCGGCGCGCCGGGCGGCGGAGCGATCTTCACCTTGAGGCGGTGCCACTTGCCGTCCGTCGCGAAGTCCGACGGCCTGTAGCCTATCGCGTACTGCCTGCGTAGCTCCAACGCGATGCGCTCGAACGCCTCATACATCTCTCCGGAGGAACGCGGCTGGAAGAACCTGCCGCCGGTCGCCTCGGCCATCTCCCTTAGAACGTCCTCGCGGCGGATGCTTCGCCCGTCGTCGTCGCTCGGCTCGGCTACGCTGATCGAGTAGATACTCACGTCCGACTCCGTCAGAGCCCTGCGCAACTCCCCGAAGGTGTAGTGCGAGTTGTTGTCCCGGCCGTCCGAGATGAGCAGGAGCGCGCGCCTCCGGTGCGCGCCGCCGAGCACCCTGTTCAGGCCGAGGCGGCACGCGTCGTAGAGCGCCGTCTTGCCGTGCCCCCTCAACTGCGTGAGCGTGTCCACGACGGCCTCGTGGTCGCGCGTCCCGTCCAGGGAGAGCGCGGCCCCGCCGCCCTGTAGCGTGACGAGGAAGTACTCGTCCTCCTCGTGGCTCGTCTCCATGAAGCGCGCGAGCGCCTCTCGCGCGCGCCCCATCTTCCCCTCGTTCATTGAGCCCGTCAGGTCGAAGACGATGCCGACGCTGACCGGCGAGTCGTCCTCGTCGAAGAGGCTTATCTCCTGCGGCCTCTTCTCGTCGAAGACCGTGAAGGCCGACCGAGGGAGGCCGCTGACGGAGCGGCCGAACTTGTCCGTCACGGTGACGCGCAGGGAGATCAAGTCCGAGCTGACGACGACACGCTCGTCACCTGCGGCATCTCCCTCTTCCGCGGCCGGCTTCGCCGACGACGCCGTCCGGGCCTGCGCGGCGTCGCTCTTCCGCTGAACGTTCGCGGCCGAAGGGAAGGAGAGCGAGACGAGAACCAGACCCGGAACCAGGCCGAGCCTTACTGCACGCCGGTAAGGCATCACAAGAGCCTCCTCGAAAGTTCGATTGTGTATGGCCGGGCCGTTAGTCCGTGGGGGCGGCCCCGTCTGTGTAAGGGGATGGGCGGATTGTAAGTCAACGGAGATGCGCAGGCAAGAAACCTCACCGCTCCGACCTGTCAAAAGTGACAGTTACTTGCCGCTACCCGCTTGGCTACTCTTCGCGAGTGAGGAATCAGGGTGTCTGACTGAAGTCTGTTCCCTTACAGAAACGGAGGCCGTATGAAACCGAATCTTCGACGAGCGATGAGGGCCGCCGCGGCGACTCTGATAACAGCAGTCCTCTTCGCGGCGGCCGCGCAGTCCGCCCGTGCGCAAGCACAGGACACGCAGAAGCAGACGCCGGAGGCGCAGCAGTTAAAGGAACGAGTCAAACAGTTGGAGCAGACGGTCGAGGAGTTGAAGGGGCAGATAAACGCGATTGAGAACTCGCGGAAGGAGGCGGCCCCCGCGACAAGCACAGCCGCGCCCGTCGGCGAGGCCATCGCGGCCGGCGCGCCCACGCCCGGAGGCGAGCCCGGCAAGTCGCCGAAGGACAAGCCGAGCGGGGGCACCTTCGAGGTCTACGGCTTCGCGATGCTCGACATGGGCTACCAGTCCGGGCAGAACCACCCGGACTGGTTCGACACCGTCAGGCCCACGAAGCTGCCGTCCTTCAAGAACGAGTTCGCCCCGAGCGGCAAGACATACTTCAGTGTCCGGCAGTCGAGGCTCGGCGCGAAGTCTTCAACGCCCACCAAGTACGGCGAGTTGAAGACGGTCTTCGAGTTCGAGCTGTTCGGCACCGGCGTTGACGCGGGGCAGACGACCTTCCGCCTCCGCCACGCCTACGGCGAGTTGGGCCACTTCGGCGCGGGGCAGTATTGGACTGTCTTCGGCGACACGGACGCCTACCCGAACTCGCTCGAATACTGGGGGCCGAACGGGCTGGTCTGGTTCCGCAACGTGCAGGTTCGATGGATGCCGCTCAAGGGTAGGAACTCCGTGACCGTCGCGCTTGAGCGCCCCGGCGCGAGCGGCGACCAGGGCCTCTACGCAGACCGCATCGAGCTGAAGGGCATCAGGCCGAAACTCGCCTGGCCCGACCTCACGGGCAACGTCCGGTTCGACCGCGATTGGGGCCACATACAGGTCGCGGGGTTGGTGAGAAGCATCCGCTGGGTTGACACGAACGACGACCAGTTCGACTTCGGGGGAAGCGCCGTGGGTTGGGGAACCTCCGTCAGCTCGCACCTCAACTTCCGCAAGAACGATGTCGGGCGCTTTCAGCTCACCTACGGCGAAGGCATCGAGAACTACATGAACGACGCGCCCGTGGACATCGGCGTCCGAAACAACCTCGCCGCAGGCGACCCGCGCAAGCCCATCAAGGGCGTAGCCCTCCCCGTGCTCGGTATGTCGGCGTTCCTCGACCACACTTGGAACAAACGCTTCACGACCGCGGTCGGCTACTCGATGCTCAACATCTCGAACTCCGACGCGCAGGCACCGAGCGCCTTCCATCAGGGCCACTACGGTCTCGCCAACCTCCTCTACAACCCGACGGAGAGGGTCATGGTGGGCGGCGAGTTCCAGTGGGGCCGGCGCGTCAACTTCAGTGACGGCTTCAGCGTGAACGACTATCGCACGCAGTTCTCCTTCAAATACAACTTCTCGAAGGTCTTTGAATTTTAACCGCGGAGAGGTACGCAGAGCCGGGTTCTTCCGACCCGTGCAATGAGGAAGATATGTTCAGAAGTTTGAGAACGCGCACCGCCCCGCTCGTCCTGGCCGTGCTGCTCGTGGCGAGCTTCGCCCCCGCCTACCGGTCGGCGTCAGCGCAGCAGACGAGCCCCGTCGCGCCTCGGCGCGAACAGGTGCAAACAATCGTCCGCGAGGCTTACGAAAAGTTCAAAGGCGACACGGGCGGGAAGAACGCCGACTACATCCCCGTCCTGGCGCAGGTGGACTCGAAGCTCTTCGGCGTCGCCGTCGTGACCACCGACAACCAGGTCATCTCGATGGGCGACACCGACTACTCGTTCTCGATCCAGTCCATCTCGAAGGTCTACTCGCAGGCATTGGCGATGGAAGAGCTAGGCCCCGACACGGTCTTCCAAAAGATCGGCTCGGAGCCGACGGGGCGCGCCTTCAACTCCGTCTTCGCCGTCGCGGACATGCCGACGCACACGGGCAACCCGCTCGTCAACGCGGGCGCAATCGCGACCGTCAGCCTCATCTCCGCCAGAAGCGCCGACGAGAAGTGGAACAAGCTTCTCGACTTCTACAGCCGCGCCGCGGGCGAGCGTCTCAAACTGATTGACGATGTCTACAAGTCCGAGGCGGCCACCAACACGGGCAACAAGGCGCTCTCGATGCTGCTGGCGAAGTACGATCGCATCTACTCAGACCCGTTCGAGTCCGTCGATGTATACACCAAGCAGTGCTCGGTCGGCGTCAACGTCGTGCAGCTTGCGCGCATGGGCGCCACGCTCGCCAACAACGGCAAGAACCCGGCGACCGGCGTGCAGGTCATCAAGCCCGAAAACGTCCCGTACGTCCTCTCGACGATGATGATGGCGGGCCTCTACGACGGCTCGGGCGGCTGGTCTTGGCACGTCGGACTGCCGGCGAAGAGCGGCGTCGGCGGCGGCATCGTCGCGGTCGTGCCCGGCAAGGGGGCCATCGCGGTCTTCGCGCCGCCGCTCGACGACGCGGGCAACAGCGTGAAGGCACAGAAGGTGATCGAATACGTGGCGCGCAAGCTCGACCTCAACCTCTACTCGCCGGGCTCCGTCGGGCTGAAGCCCTCCGGTCAGGTGGGGCAGAAGTAGCGGCGCGAGACCGGCCCGGAACCGCCCCGGCCCGCGAAGGACACGTGCATGCTGACTGCGATGCCGAAGAACAGAGACCGCGCGGCTCGCGGCGCGAGTTTAGGGCGGCGAGCCGCGCTCGTACTCGGCCTGCTGACGGTCACGTGCGTCTGCGCCGCGCAGACGATAGCGAACGCGAGTGAGGCGACAGCGCTTCCGGCTTCGACCCCGACGCCGGAGCCGACGCCGAGCCCGGACGCGAATAACATCAATCCGCCGCCGCCGCTCACTGCGCGCGAACGGGAGATGCTGAGGCTCATCGGCGAGCTACAGGAGCGGGTGTCCAAACTCGAAGCGCAGGCTTCGGAGACTTCGCGCTCGGGGGCGGCAGACGCGTCGGCCGCGCCCGGCTCGGAAGAGGCGGACTCCGCGCCGCCGCCCGCGGGCTCGACCGAGACCGAGACGCCGGCGACCCCGGCGTCAGAAGCGAAGGCCCGTCAACAGACCGAAGGGCGAAGGGAACTCGGCCGCTACACCCCCAACCTCGGCTTCAAGCTCGCCGACACCGAATACGGCGACCTCAGCGTCAGCATCTACACGTACGTCCGCTACCTGAACCAGCTCGGGCTAGACGAGACCTATACGGACGCGTTCGGAAACGTCAAAGGCGTCCAGCGGCGGCAGGACATGCAGCTCCTGAAGCTTCAGTTCAAGTTCCTCGGCTGGGTCTTGAACCCGAAGCTGCGCTACTTCCTCTACGCGTGGACTTCCAACGCCAATCAGGGGCAGGGCGCGCAGGTGGTTCTCGCCGGGAACCTCCAATACGCCTTCAGCAAGTACTTCACACTCGGCGGCGGCATCAGGTCGCTGCCCGGCACGCGAAGCGTCGAGGGCAACTTCCCGTTCTGGTCGAACGTGGACAGCCGCATGATCGCGGACGAGTTCATGCGGCCCTCGTACACGTCGGGCATCTGGGCCACGGGCGAACTCGCGACGAGGCTGAAGTATCAGGCCATGCTCGGCAACAACATGAGCACGCTCGGCGTGAGCGCGGCACGGATAGACAACGGCCTGAACACTTTCTCCGGCGCGCTCATCTGGTTCCCCACGGGCGACTTCGAGAAGGGCTTCAGCGGTCAGGGGTGGGGGGACTTCGAGCACCACGACAAATTCTCCACGCGCCTCGGCGTCCACGTCAGCCGGAGCGACGAGAACAAGGAGAGCCAGCCCGGCTCCGACTCCTTCGAGAACACGCAGCTACGCCTGTCGGACGGCAGCATCATCTTCACGCCCGACCTCTTCGGAGACGGCATCACGATTACGGACGCGCGCTGGAGGATGGCAACTGTTGACGGCGGGTTTAAGTACCACGGCTACTCGCTCGAAGGCGAGTACTTCTGGCGCTGGCTCGACAACTTCAAATCCCTGACGCCGCTCGACGCCGCGCAGACTCAGAGAGTGCCGGGGCGCGTCTTCGATCATGCCTTCCAGATTCAGGGCTCCGCGATGGTCGTGCCCAAGACGCTACAGGCTTACGTCGGGCATTCGAGGATCTACGGCGACTACGGCAACCCCTGGGACTTCCGCGCGGGCGCGAACTGGTTCCCGTTCAAGAACAAAGTCCTGCGCTGGAACAACGAAGCGCTCTACCTTCGCAAGTCTCCCGTGGGCTACACGTCCGTCCCCTTCGCCGTCGGCGGCAACGGCTTCGTGTTCCATTCGAGTTTGGAGATGGCCTTTTAAGGAGTGGATAGATGGGCGGACGACGAGTTCAAAAAGCGGCATCGAGATTAGCGCGCGCAGTTGTTCTCAGCGCCGCGCTGCTCGTCGTGCACGCGACTCAGTCCTCCGCGCAGGCGCGCGAGCCGCGTGCGAACAACTACCTCTTCGACGACGTTCACTTTCATCTCACTAACTACATACAGGAAGGCATAGACATCCACGACTTCCTGAAGATCATGGGCGACAAGGCGGGCCGCTCCACGCTCTTCGGCATCCCGCTACAGCAGCAGTGGTCTCACAGGAACGACGGCGACCGCGCCCCGACCTACTACCTGAACACAGACGCGCCGCTCTACTACTACTCGTTCACTGACGCGTGGATCGCCACCAGCTACAGGTCGCTCGTTAAAGAGGATCAGGCGCGCCTCGACCCGATGATCACGGGCTTCAACCCTTCGGACATGTACGCGGCAGACCACGTGCGCCGGGTACTGCGCGCCTTCCCCGGCATCTTCTCCGGGATAGGCGAGTTCAGCATTCATAAAGAGTTCGTCTCCGCAAAGGTCGCGGGCGAGGTTGCGAGCCTCAACGACCCCGCGCTCGACCGCCTCATAGACTTCGCCGCGGAGGTCGGGCTCGTCGTCCTCATACACAACGACATCGACACGCCCTTCGCGAAGGAGGGCTCGCCGCCCGCATACTTCGAGGAGGTCAAGGCGCTCTTCAAGCGCCACCCCGACGCTACCATCATCTGGGCGCACATCGGCGTCGGGCGCGTCGTGCGCCCCGCGAAGGCGCAGGGCGCTCTCGTCGAAGAGTTGCTCAAAGACCCCGCCTTCAAACACGTCAACTTCGACATCTCCTGGAGCGAGGTCGCGAAGTACGCGGTCGCCACGCCCGAGTCGGCGCGGGCCGTCGCGGACGTTATCAACCGCCACCCCGACCGCTTCCTTTTCGGCACCGACGAAGTGGCGCCGAAAGACCAGGAGACGTATCTCAGGGTCTACAACCAGTACGCGCCCCTCTGGAAGCTGCTCGACCGCGAGGCGAGCGAGAAGGTTCGCAAGGGGAACTACGAACGCATCTTCGACGAGGCGAGACGGCGGGTGCGCGCGTGGGAGCAGGCGCATTTGAAATGACCACCCGAACGAGTGAGCCGCCGCACTTCGTCCGACGCTCAAAGGGTTCCCCGGAGGTTCAGCATGAAACGTAAAGCCGCACGCAGGACGTTCTCAAATCTTCTCATCCGGTGCACGAGCGTCGTCGCGTGCGCGGCGCTGTTGGCGCCGGGCAACTCGGCGCTGCTCGCGCGCACGGCCGCGCCGCCCGTTGTCACGCAGGACGGCACTCAGGACGTGGCGAAGATTCCCGCAGAGCAACTCGACTCGCTCGTCGCGCCGATTGCGCTCTACCCAGACCCGCTGCTCAGCCAGACGCTCGTGGCTTCGACCTACCCGCTCGAAATCATCCAGCTCCAGCAGTGGCTTCAACAGAAGACCGGCCTCACGGGCAAGAAGCTGTCCGATGCGGTCGCGAAGCAGCCGTGGGATCCAAGCATTCAGGCAATGGCCGCGCTGCCCGACGTTGTGAAGCGGCTCGCCGACGACATCCAGTGGACGACAGACCTCGGCAACGCCTTCCTCGCGCAGCAGGCGGACGTGATGGACGCCGTCCAGCGCATGCGCCAGAAGGCGCAGGGCACGGGCGCGCTGGCCTCGAACCAGCAGCAGAGGGTCGAGACGCAGACGGTCGAGAGCAAGCAGGTCATCGTCATCGAGCAGTCAAGCCCCGAAGTCGTCTACGTCCCTTCGTATAGCCCGGAGGTCGTCTACGGCCCGCCGGTCTATCCGTATCCGCCCATCTACTACCCGCCCTACCCGACGGGCGGCGTCGTCGCCGCGAGCATGATCTCCTTCGGCGTCGGGATGGCGATAGGCGCGGCGTGGGGCGGCGGCGGATGGGGTTGGGGCTGTGGCTGGGGCGGCAACGACATCAACGTCAACATGAATAACAATTTCAACCGCAACACCAACATCAACGGCGGCAATCGCACCAACATCAGCGGCAACGGCAACAAGTGGCAGCACAATTCGGCGCATCGCGGGGGCGCTCCGTATAGAGACCGCGCGACGGCCAACAGGTTTGGCGGCACCGCGCGCGGCGACTCGCTCGGCAACCGCCAGAGGGCCGCGCAGCGAGACCTCGGACGACAGAACGGCAACCTCCGCAGCAACAACCGCGACGGGCTTGGCGGCCGCAACGGTGCCGGTGACCGCAACGGCGCCGGAGGCCGCGACGGAGTGGGCGGACGCAACGGCGCTGGAGGCCGGGATGGTGTCGGAGGCCGCAACAGCGTCGGTGACCGCAACGGCGTTGGCGACCGTAACGGCGTTGGCGACCGCGGCGGCGCGGGCGACAGAAGAGGGGGCGCAGGCGACCGTGGAGGAGTGGGCGACCGTGGAGGCGCGGGCAATCGAGGCGGGGCAGGAGCCGGCGACCGCGTGTCGAACAGGGGCGGGGCCGGGGTAAGTGACCGCTCAAGTCGAGGGGGCGGAGGCGGAGGCGGAGACCGCGGCGGCAATCGCAGCGGCGGCGGCTCGTCGGGCGCGGGCCGTGGCGGTTCCGGCGGTGGCTCAGGTGGCTTCGGCGGAAGCTCGGGCGGCTTCGGCGGGGGCAGCGCGCGCGACAGTAGCCGGCGCGGCTCTTCGAGCATGGGAGGCGGCTTCGGCGGGGGCAGTCGCGGCGGCGGCGGCGGCAGCGGCAGTAGTCGTGGCGGCGGCGGCGGCTTCGGCGGTGGCGGCGGCGGTGGACGTGGTGGCGGTGGCGGTGGACGCGGTGGTGGTGGCGGCGGAGGCCGTCGGAGGTAGTGACTTATGAAACTTAAATCAAGGATAAATTCGGCCCGCCTGAAGTGGCTGCTCTCAAAACTTTTGAACCCGCGCTCGGGACTTTTGAATCCGCGAGCGGGACTCTTATCGATGGCGGTCGCGGTCGCGTTCTCGTGCGTGTTGCTGCTCTGCGCCGCGTCGCAGGCGCGCGCGCAGACTCAGGCCGATTCGCACGCGAGGCAGAAGACGTTTGCGACGGCCGACGAGGCCGCGGACACGCTCATCGCCGCCGCGGAACAGTTCGACGAGGCGGCGCTCAAAGAGATTCTCGGCCCCGATAGCTACGACATCGTCCACACGGGCGAGCCCGCGCGCGACCGCGAAGTCTCGACCCAGTTCGCGTCGCTCGCGCGCGCTAAGAAGAACATCTCCACGGACCCGAAGAATCCGCGACGCGCGTTCCTCTTAATCGGAGACGACGACTGGCCTTTCCCCGCACCCCTCGTCAGGCAAGCGGGTAGGTGGGCCTTCGACACTAAGGCGGGCCGGCAGGAGATCATCTACAGGCGCATCGGCCGCAACGAGCTTGACGCCATCGCCATCAGCCGCGGCTACGTCGTGGCGCAGCACGAGTATGCGCTCAAGCCGCGCGAGGGCTACGACGTTAACCAGTATGCGCAGCGCATCATCAGCACGCCCGGCAAGCAGGACGGCCTCGCATGGCAGAACCCGGACGGCACCTGGGGCGGGACCGTCGGCGAGAAGTTCGCGCAAGCCTTAGAGAAGGGCTACACGAGCCGCGAGTCGCCCTTCCACGGCTACTACTTCAAGGTGCTCAAAGGTCAGGGGCCGGCCGCGCCTCTCGGCGAGCTGGACTACGTCGTGCAGGGCGTGATGATAGGCGGCTTCGCCCTCGTAGCCTTCCCCGCGCAGTACCGCGTCACCGGGGCGAAGACCTTCATGGTGAGCAACGATGGCGTGGTCTACGAGAAAGACCTCGGCCCGAACTCCCTCGAAATCGCGAAAGGGATAGAGCGCTTCAACCCGGACAAGACTTGGACACCCGTCGCGGAAGAGAAATAGCCGACGCGGGAACATGTTTCCGAAAGAAGGAGAGACGACATGCTTGAAATAGAGAAGACACTTGATGACACCCCCGTTACGTCCGAGCAGACGCATCACGGGGAAGACCCGCTCGGCGACCCTGGACAGTTAATTTCGCGTGAGGTGCCGCCGGGCGTGGATCGCCGTGGCTTTCTGATGCGGAGCGCAGTGGTCGGCGCCGCCGCGATAATGACGGGCAGGGGCCTCTTAGCTGCGGAGAGAACAACCGAGGCAGTCAAATCGCTGCCGGTGTTCTCGTCCTCTAGAGGACTGTTTCTGCAGTTGTCGTCGAAAGGGCCCATCATGATAACGGGTGACGAGTTCTACAAAGTCGGGCCCGGCCCCTCAAGCTCGCACACGATCGGCCCGATGCGTATTACCTATGATTTCTACCAGCGCTGCACGAAGCTGCCCGCGGACAAACTCGCGAAGGCAACCGCGCTTAGAGTCAATCTGTTCGGCAGTCTCAGTGCGACAGGCAAGGGCCACGGCACGGAACGAGCTACGCTGGCAGGTTTGATCGGTATGGAACCAGCCACTGTCGACCCCCTGTTTCTTGACAGCCTGCGCGACAAGCCTGACCAGTCGTTCAATGTTAAGCTCGGCGGAAAAGAGATCCCTGTCACCCTCAAGGATATCGTCTACGACGCTACGAAAGGCGACTTCCATCACCAAAACACGATGGTCGCCCATCTTCTGGGCGGCGACGAAGATCTGTTCTCGTTGGAGTACTACTCCGTCGGCGGCGGATTCATAGAGTGGAAAGGCTACGAGCCGCCGAAGAAGAATGCTCCGAAGTACCCGTTCGAGACCATGAAACAGCTTCGTGCCCATGCGGACGATAACAAGCTGTCCATCGGACAGGTGATGTTGGCGAATGAAATGTCGATCTCCGGCAAGAGTGAAGCGGAAGTAAATGCGTTCATCGACAAGATCATCAACGCGATGCTCGCGACGGTAAAGTCGGGGCTGGCCATGCCGGAAGATGATGTACTTCCCGGCCCGATCAAGCTGCACAGCAAAGCAGCGACGGTCTATAACCGCGCGATGAAGGAGGAGAATGCGGCCGACCGCGGAGTCGGCCTGCTCTCCGCCTGTGCGATAGCCGCTTCCGAGGAGAACGCTCGCGGCCACCTGGTCATAACCGCTCCGACGGGCGGCTCAGCCGGAGTCATGCCCTCCCTTGTCTACGCCCTGATGGAAGGACGCAAAATCACGCGGGAAAAGGTTCGCGAAGGCATGCTCGCCGCCCTCGGGGTGGGATATCTCTGCAAGCATCATGCGACGTTGTCCGCCGCCGAGGGCGGCTGCCAGGCTGAGATCGGTGTGGCATCCGCGATGGCTGCGGCCTTGGTCGCGACGGCGCGCGGAGCTGAGTCGCGGGTGGTCGAGAACGCAGCGGAATCGGCTCTTGAGCATCACCTGGGCATGACCTGCGACCCGGTGGCCGGGTACGTGCAAGTCCCGTGCATTGAAAGATGTGCGTTCGGCGCCGTCAAGGCATGGACAGCCTATGCGATAGCCAGCAACGAGATCGCAAACCGTCACCGCATAGGTCTCGACGAAACCGTGGCGGCCCTAGCCCAGACCGCCAAGGACATGAACAGCAAGTACAAGGAGACGAGCGAGGCCGGACTGGCCCTCTCCGTAGTGCTCTGCTGATTGAACGGGGCTCCGATGGAACAAGGTCTGGGGGCGTTGTTCCACCGGAGTTTCCATCAGCTACCGCCCGCGGCTCGCCAAGTCGTAGGAAACGTCCATGACTTGGCGAGCCGTGGCGGTTCCTTTATCTGTCAAATCAAGTTCCGGATGACTTCTACACGAAGGTCTAACATGTTAAGACTCTGTGCGTACATCAAGCTCTTGGTCGCTTTGACGTTGACCACGGTGACGTTGTTCGCGGGCTCTGCCTTCGGACAGTCTCCGGCGACTCGGCCGGACAGCCGGCAGAGGGAAGTCACTCCCGCGCAGGAACCCCGATTAAGCAACCCGGAAGCATCCGCTTCGGAACCCAAACCGAGCAGACCGGAGGAGAAAGTCACTGCCGAGGAACCCCGGCCGAAAGACCTTGAGGGCGAAGTCGATTCCTTGAAGGCCGACAACACCGCCGTTCGAGAACAGCTTCGCAAGATGGAGGAGCAGCAGAAGACACTGCTGGAGCAGGTAGACCGTTTGCAGCGACGGCTTGACGGCACGACGGCGGCGGATGTCCCCGTACCTGTGACGAATGCGGCAAACGTCCCGGCGGACTCGACGCACGCGACGAATGCCCCGGTGCAACCGACGAATTCAGGAGAGGCTTCGGCGCAGCCGGCATCCGGCGGGAAACAGGAGAAAGAGGATCGTTATCAGGACGGAATGGTGATCTGGCAAAATGCCGACGACGCCAGAGTGCCTTTCCTGATGAGGTTCAACGTCAATACGCAGGTTCGATATCTCAATACTCTTTCGGCGAACGACACTTTCACCGACCACCTGGGCGTTGTCCGCGAGGTTCATAAACGCAACGACATCACGGTCAATCGCGCGATGTTCATCTTGGGCGGCTACGTGTTCGACAAAAGGCTGCGTTACAGCATGACCGTCTGGACTTCGGCCGGGTCCGCTTCAATCGTCGTGGCCGGGAACATCGGCTGGCAGTTCAACAAGAGACTCACGATCACCGGAGGTTACACGGGCGTTCCGGGCAGCCGCTCACTCATCAACACCTTCCCATTCTTTGCCGCAACCGACAGGTCTATGGCGGACAACTTCTTCCGCCCCGCCTTCACGCAGGGCGTGTGGGCGAACGGAGAACTCCGGAAGGGGCTGCACTATCTGGCGTTCGTCGGCAACGGCCTCAATACCTTGAGTATCTCGGCGAACAAGATCGACACGAATCTGCTGACTTCCGGCAGCGTCTGGTGGGAACCGCTCGGGGACTACAGCGAGCCGGGCAAATCACGGAACATGTACGACGATTTTTTCGACCAGAAAAAAGTTCGAGTTCGGATCGGGAGCAGTTTTACCAGGTCGCGGGAAGACCGGTTTTCAAATCTCGATCAATCAAATCCAGATAACACTTCACTGCACAACTCCGACGGGGTGCTTACCTTCGCGACCGGGGCGTTCGCGCCGGGTGTGACCGTCGACAAGGCCAGCTACCGCATGTGGGCGGTAGACGGCGGCCTTAAATACAACGGGCTTGCGATCAACGGACAATACTACGCTCGCTGGCTAAACGACTTTGAAGCCGACGGGCCGCTGCCCCTCTCGTCCACATTCGACCACGGCTTCGAGTTGTCGGCGGGCAAATTCGTCATCCCTAAGAAGCTGATGTTGTATGCCCGCGGCTCGATGGTCTTCGGACAGTTTGGGGATTCTCATGAGTATGCAGGCGGCTTCAAGTGGCATTTCCTGCCGACCGAGCGCTTGTGGCTCAGCGGCGAGCTGATGCGGGTTTGGAAAGTTCCTTATGGCGGCACCTTTACTCCGTATACCGCAGGTCTGACCGGCTGGGCGCCGATGGTTCAGACGGTACTCGCTTTTTGACATTAGTGAAGGGGTATGGCGCAGGTAACGACACATGCCGTGAGCGGGGTGAGGACGCGCTCCAACGTGATGGTGGTCGCCGTGGCCTGGGTGGTGGCGGCCACCTTCTACTTCTACCAGTACGTCCTGCGCTCGGCGCCGGCCGTGATGATGCCGCAGTTGTCGGACGCCTTCGGCCTCAGCGCGCTGGGCGTCGCCTCAATCGTGGGACTTTTCTATTACGGTTATTCGCCCTTCAGTCTGATCGCGGGGGTCGCGATGGATCGACTGGGGCCGAAACTCCTGCTGCCCGCCGCCGCCGCCGTGGTCGGCCTCGGCGCGTTTCTGTTCGCGACGGGGGGCACTGAGGCGGCGAGCGCGGGCAGGTTTCTGCAAGGGGCCGGCGGCGTCTTCGCGCTGGTGGGTGCGATCTACATCGCCACCAGGAACTTCCCCGCCTCGCAGGCCGCAACACTCATCGGCGCGACGCAGATGTTCGGGATGGCCGGCGGCTCTGCCGGGCAGTTCGCCGTCGGGCCGTTGATGGGACGCGGCGTCGCTTGGGGCTCCTTCTGGCTCGGCATGGGCGTTGTGGGTCTCGCGGTCGCAGTCATGCTCTATCTCCTTCTACCGAAGGAGGAGAAGGCGGGGCAGCCTGACAACTGGATGAAGGGGGCAGCCGAAGCCTTCAAGGTGGTTTTCAAGAACCCACAGTCGATTCTGTGTGGGCTCGTCGCCGGGCTGCTCTTCATCCCGACGACTATCTTCGACATGGTCTGGGGCGTGCGCTACTTGCAGGAGGCGCACGGCTTCGACTACGGCCCGGCGGTGATGGGCTCGGCGACCGTCCCCTTCGGCTGGATCATCGGCTGCCCTCTGCTCGGCTTCATCTCCGACCGGCTCGGGCGTCGCAAGCCCGTCATTATCGGGAGCGCCTGCCTACTTCTGGTCTGCATGGCGTGGATACTCTACGGCCCCGTGGGCGTGTTCCCCCCGTACGTGCTCGGCCTCGTGACCGGGATAGCGTCCGGCGCGGCGATGCTCCCGTACACGGTCATCAAGGAGGCCAACCCCCCACAGTACGGCGGCACCGCGACCGGCGTCATCAACTTCCTGAACTTCACCTTCAGCGCGCTGCTGGGGCCGGCCTTCGCGGGGGTTCTACAACGCGCCTCCAGCGGGGCCGCGCGGTTGGAGTTGGGGAATTTTCAGACGGCGTTCGCCCCGATGCTGTACGGCGTCGCCCTCGCGATTCTCCTCGCGCTCCTGTTGAAGGAGACGGGGCCCGCGGTCAAACCTGCGCTGTCGGCGGTGTTGAGGGAGGTGTCGGAATGAACCAGACCGGAACCGGCAAATACGAAAGGCTGTTGGAGAGGTGCGCGAGCCTTGAGCCGATTCCGACCGCGGTCGCACACCCGTGCGAAGCGACGGCGCTGGCGGGAGCGGTCGAGGCGGCGGCGAGGGGCTTGATAGTGCCGATTCTGGTCGGCCCGTCCGCGAAGATAGCCGCGACCGCGAAGTCAGCCGGGATAGACATCGGCGGCATTGAAATCGTGGACGCCGAGCACAGCCAGGCGGCTGCCGCGAAGGCCGTCGAACTCGTCAGGGGGGGCCGGGCCGAGATACTGATGAAGGGCAGCCTGCATACGGATGAGTTGATGTCGTCGGTCGTCTCGCGCGACGGCCTGCGTACCGGACGCCGCATCAGCCACGCGTTCATCATGGACGTGCCCACATACCACAAGGTGCTGGTCGTCACCGACGCCGCCATCAACATCGCCCCTGCGCTCGAAGACAAGGCCGACATCTGCCAAAACGCCATCGACCTCTGCGTCTCGCTCGGCCTCGAAGCGCCGAAGGTCGCCATCCTCGCCGCTGTCGAAACCGTCACCACGAAGATGCCCGCGACCATAGACGCCGCCGCGCTCTGTAAGATGGCCGAGCGCGGACAGATTAAGGGTGGACGCCTCGACGGGCCGCTGGCGTTCGATAACGCTATCAACAAACAGGCGGCCGAGACCAAAGGCATCGCTTCGGATGTCGCGGGCGAGCCCGACATCCTGCTCGCGCCCGACCTCGAAGCCGGCAACATCCTCGCCAAGCAGCTCACCTTCCTCGCGGGCGCGGACAGCGCGGGACTCGTGCTCGGGGCGCGCGTGCCGGTGATTCTCACCAGCCGCGCCGACAGCGTGCGTTCGCGGATAGCCAGTTGCGCCGTGGCCGCGCTCGCGGCTCACGCGCGGCGGATGAAGCCGGGAGGGCATTGATGGAAGACTACGCCCTCGTGCTCAACGCCGGGTCGTCGAGTCTGAAGTTCTGCGTGTTCCAGCGGCCGGACGGCGATGGCTGGCGGCTGGAGGCGCGGGGTCAAATCGAAGGCATAGGGACTGCGCCCAAGCTGCGCGTCAAGAACGGCGAGGGCAAATCGGTCGCCGACGAGAAGGTTGACACGTGGGTGCGCGACGGGCGCGACGCGGTTGACGTGCTCGCCGTGTGGCTCCGTTCACACTACGGCGGGGCGCGCGTGCTCGGCGTCGGCCACCGCGTCGTCCACGGCGGCGTCTGGTTCACGGCACCCGCAATCCTCGACCGGCACACCCTCGCGCACCTCTACGAACTGGTGCCGCTCGCGCCGCTCCACCAGCCGTACAACCTCGCCGCCATCGAAGCGGTCTTCACGCGGCTGCCCGACGTGCCGCAGGTCGCGTGCTTCGACACGAGCTTCCACCGCGGCCAGCCCGCGGTCGCGGAGGTCATCCCGCTCCCCCGCGACCTCTGCAAAGCGGGGGTGCAGCGGTACGGCTTCCACGGCCTCTCTTACGAATACATAGCTTCCGTCCTGCCGGAGGTCGCGCCCGAAATCGCGGCGGGCCGAGTCGTCGTCGCGCACCTCGGGAGCGGCGCGAGCATGTGCGCCCTGAAAGAGGGCATGAGCATTGACAGCACCTTCGGCTTCACCGCGCTCGACGGGCTCTGCATGGGGACGAGGCCGGGCGCGCTCGACCCCGGCATCGTCCTCTACCTCCTTCAGAGCCTCAGCCTCTCCCCGAAAGACATCGAGACGATCCTCTACACGAAGTCGGGACTGCTCGGCATTTCGGGCGTCAGCAACGACATGCGCGAACTACTGTGCAGCCGACGGCCGGAGGCGGGCCTCGCCATCGACTACTTCGTCTACCGCGCCGCCAGGGAGGTGGGCGCGCTGGCCGCCGTGTTAGGCGGCCTCGACGGGCTGGTCTTCACAGGCGGGATAGGCGAGAACTCGGCCGAGATTCGCCGGCGCATCTGCGAGGCTTCCCGCTGGCTCGACGTGGAACTGAACGCCGAGGCGAACGAGGCGCGCGGCCCTCGAATCTCGACGCGGGAGAGCAGAGTCTCGGTGTGGGTCATCCCGACCGACGAGGAGCTGATGATCGCGCGGCACACGGGGACGCTGCTCGGGCTCAGGTGAGACGTTCTAATACGGCGAACAGGAAGGAACACAACTATGACCTCCACCATTTCGGGCAACGGCGTCGGTGTGAAAGTGCCCCGCCCTTGGGACGGATTCAAACCTGGCTTCTGGTCGAAGGAGGTCAACGTCCGCGACTTCATACAGCAGAACTACGAGCCTTACGAAGGGGACGGCTCCTTCCTTGCGCCCGCGACCGAGCGGACTGAGAGGCTCTGGTGGGGGCTGACCAAACTCTTCGTCGAGGAGCGAAGGCGCGGCGTGCTCGAAATCTCTCAGGTGCCGAGTTCCATCACGGCGCACGGCCCCGGCTACATCGACAGGGAGAACGAGATCATCGTCGGCCTACAGACCGACGCGCCGCTCAGGCGCGCCGTCATGCCGAACGGCGGGCTGCGCGTGGTCTTGAACGCGCTCAAGGCTTACGGCTACGAGCCCGACCCGCAGGTGGTCGAGACATTCACGAAGTACCGCAAGACGCACAACGAGGCGGTCTTCGACACCTACACCGAAGACATACGCCGCTGCCGCAGCTCGCACATACTGACGGGCCTCCCCGACGCCTACGGCCGCGGCCGCATCATCGGCGATTACCGGCGCGTGGCGCTCTACGGAGTCGCGCGGCTCGTCGAGCGCAAGCGCGACGAGAAGCGCGCGCTCGACTCGGCCATGTCCACCGACGGCATCATCCGTGACCGCGAGGAGCTGGCCGAGCAGATTCGCGCGCTCATCGAGCTGCAACAGATGGCCGCTTCGTACGGCTTCGACATCTCCGTCCCGGCGCGCACGGCGCGCGAGGCCGTGCAGTGGCTCTACTTCGGCTATCTCGCCGCGGTCAAAGAGCAGAACGGCGCGGCGATGTCTCTGGGCCGCACTTCGACCTTCCTCGACATCTACTTCGCGCGTGACCTCGCCTGCGGCGTGATAGACGAAGAGCAGGCGCAGGAGATCGTCGACGACTTCGTCATCAAGCTGCGCATCGTGCGATTCCTGCGCACGCCCGAGTACGACGAGCTGTTCGCGGGCGACCCGACGTGGGTCACAGAATCAATCGCGGGCATGGGCGACGACGGCCGCTCGCTCGTGACGAAGACGAGCTTCCGCTTCCTCCAGACGCTCTACAACCTCGGCCCCGCGCCCGAACCGAACCTGACCATCTGGTACAACCCGCGCCTGCCCGAAGGCTTCCGCAGCTTCGCCTCGAAGGTGGCGATAGACACCAGCTCCATCCAGTTCGAGAGCGACGAGATCATGCGCCGCGCCCTCGGAGACGACGGGGCGATAGCCTGCTGCGTCTCGCCGATGCTCGTCGGCAAGCAGATGCAGTTCTTCGGCGCGCGCGCCAACATGGCGAAGTGCCTGCTCTACGCAATCAACGACGGCCGCGACGAGATAACGGGCGCGCAGGTCGGCCCCGCCTTCGGCGCGGTCGAGGGCGAAGTCTTAGAGTTCGACGACGTGATGGACAAGTTCGAGCGGATGATGGATTGGCTCGCGGGCGTCTACGTCAACGCGATGAACGTCATCCACTACATGCACGACAAGTACGCCTACGAGCGGATCGAGATGGCGCTGCACGACTACGCGCCGATGAGGACGATGGCATTCGGCATGGCCGGCATGTCGGTCGTGGCCGACAGCCTCTCGGCGATACGCCACGCGAGCGTGCGCGTCTTCCGCGACGAGACGGGGCTGGTGACGGACTACAAGGCGGAGGGCGACTTCCCGCAGTTCGGCAACAACGACAACCGCGTAGACCACCTCGCCGCGTGGGTCGTCAGCACCTTCATGCGGAAGCTCCGCAAGTACCCGACCTACCGCGATGCGACGCACACGCAGTCGATCCTGACCATCACGTCGAACGTCGTCTACGGTAAGAGCACCGGCAACACGCCCGACGGGCGCAGGCTTGGAGAGCCTTTCGCGCCGGGTGCCAACCCCATGCACGGGCGCGACCGCCACGGCATACATGCCTCCGCCGCCTCGGTCGCGAAGATTCCTTTCCGCGACGCGGCCGACGGCATCTCGCTCACGTCCACGCTGCTCCCGGAGGGCCTCGGGAGGGTGGCTGAAGACCGCGTCGCCAACCTGCGCAGCATGCTCGACGCGTTCTTCGGCGTGACGGGCTTCCACATGAACGTGAACGTGCTCAACCGCGAGACGCTCCTCGACGCGATGGAGCACCCGGAGAAGTACCCGCACCTGACCATCCGCGTCTCCGGCTACGCGGTGAACTTCGTGAGGCTCACGCGCGAGCAGCAGATGGACGTTATCAACCGCACTTTCCACGGAAAGCAGGCGACAATATGAGCACAGAACAGACCGTACAGACCGTCCAGATTGAGGCGAAGAGCCCTTTCGAGCTGCGCGTGAATCGCGCCATGCCCGACTACACGGTGAAGAGGGCGCTCGAAACCGGCGACGCGGGCTTCCTGCATTCGTTCACGACGGGCTCGACCGTTGACGGGCCGGGCGTGCGCGTCGTCGGCTGGACTTCCGGGTGTCAGTGGCGTTGCCTCTACTGCCACAACCCCGACACGTGGAACATCATGAACGGCACGCCCGTGACCCTGGAGCAGGCCATCGAGGTGTTGGGCAAGTACCGCCACGGGCTGAAGGTCATGTCGGGCGGGTTCACGTTGAGCGGCGGTGAGCCGCTCATTCAAGACCGTTTCGCGGTCCGCCTCTTCTCCGCCGCGCGGGCGATGGGCATCCACACGGCGCTCGACACCAACGGCGCTCTGGGCTACAAGCTCACCGACGCAGAGCTGGAGACGATTGACCTCGTGCTGCTGGAGATCAAGGCTTGGGATCGAGAGCGACACCGCCGCCTAACCGGAAGGGACGTGACGCAGACGCTCGACTTCTCGCTCCGACTGGCCGACCTTAAGCGGCCCGTCTGGCTGCGCTACGTGCTGGTGCCCGGCCTGACCGACGACGCCGAAGACATCTCGCGCATCGCGACATTCGCTTCCTCGCTCGGCAACGTCGGGCGCGTTGACGTGCTGCCCTTCCACCAGATGGGGCGTTTCAAGTGGACGAGCCTCGGGCTCGGCTACAGGCTCGCGCACGTAGAGCCCCCCACGCACGAAGAGATCGAGCGCGCCCGCGGACTGTTCCTCGCCGAAGGGCTCAGAGTGTTTTGACGAAGTGTCGAATGACTCTCTCGGGCGGTGAGAGCATGAATCACGACTCAGCGTTACAGCTTGACGCGCCGTTCGGCGGTTTCCTGCGAAGTCCGTTGAACTGGATGCTGCTCTTCGTGCCTGTCACGGCGGCGCTGGCGCACGGCGGCGCGCCGCCGCCGGTGCTCTTCTTCTCGGCGGCGCTGGCAATCGTCCCCGTGGCGGCGCTGATGGTGCGCGCGACCGAACAGCTCGCGGCGCGGGTCGGCGACGCCGCGGGCGGGCTGCTGAACGCGACTTTCGGCAACGCGCCGGAGTTGATCATCTCGCTGGTTGCGCTGAGGGCGGGTTATCTGGGGATGGTGCGGGCGTCGCTGGTCGGCGCCATCCTCGCCAACCTGCTGCTTGCGCTCGGCGTGGCCTTCCTGTTAGGCGGGCTGCGCCACCACGAACAGCGGTTCAACCCGACGGCGACGCGCGCCTACAGCACGATGATGTTCATCGCCGCCGTCAGCATGGTCGTCCCCTCCGCGTTCAGCCGCTACGTCGCGGCGCACGGCGAGAGCGGGCGTGAGCAACTGCTCAACGTCGGCATCGCCCTTCTGCTGCTCGTCGCCTACGGCCTGTACCTGCTCTTCTCGCTGAGGACGCACCCCAAAACTTTCGCCAGCGTGGAGCCCGAAGAGGCGTCGGGCCAAGAGGAGGGGCGTTGGGGGCTGAAGCGCGCCGTCGGCAGCCTGCTCGCCGCCTCCGTGCTGGCGGCGTGGATGAGCGAGACGCTGGTGGGCGCCGCCGAGGGAACGGGCAAGGCGCTTGGGATGTCCGACGTTTTCATCGGCATCGTGCTGCTGGCCGTCGTGGGGAGCGCGGCCGAGAGCGGCTCGGCCGTGGCGACGGCGCGGAAGAACAAGATGGATCTCTCGGTCGGGATAGCGCTGGGGAGCTGCATTCAGCTCGCGCTGTTCGTCGCGCCGGTGCTGGTGCTCGCCAGCTACTTCATCGCGCCGGAGCCGCTGGAGCTGGCGTTCAACCGGGCCGAAGTCGGCTCGCTCCTGGTCGCGGTCCTCATCGGCGCGCTGGTCTGCGGCGACGGCCAGTCCAACTGGTACAAGGGCGTCCAGCTCCTCACGGTCTACGCGATCATCGCCCTCATGTTCTATCTGATTCCGGCGGTGACTTGACGCCGGGCGAAGGAGGGAATGGCATGGCGACGACGGGACACACTTGGCGCGCCGTCGGCCTGCTCGCGGCGCTGGCCCTCTGCGCGCGGGCCGCCGCGCAGGATTGCCCGAACGTCAAAAACTTCGGGGAGCCGACGGCCGAGGAGAGGCGGGAGAGTAGGACGCTACTCGTGCGCGTGCAGGGGGTCTATTTCACCACCGAAGAGAAGAACGCCTTCCTCCCCGAAGTCGAAGGCCGTCGCTGGAACCCCGCCTTCGCAACCGTCAGCACGGAGGAGTTCCGCGACAAGCTCGCGCGACTCGTCGAGCGGGGCGAGGCCGTGGTGAACAGCCGCCAGGACGGGGCTCTGTCACTCGGCGACACGGCCGCACTCGAACGCGGCCGACAGGCCCTCAATCAGGATGCGAATTTCCTCGGCCTCGCGCCTGCGGCGCTGGCCGTGACGCAAGTCCGAACGCTCGACCGCTACTCGACCTTCTCCGTCTTCCACAGGTCGGACGAGCCCTTCTATCGACTTCGACTGTTGTCGTGGTTCGTCGAGGTGCGCCCGGACGGGAGCGGCTCGATGACGGTAGACATAGACTCCGAAACTTTTCTCCACCCCGGCGAGACGCAGATCGTTAAGTTCCTGAGCGACTTCGAGGTCAAACGAACCGGGAGCGCGAGGTCGTACATGGCACTCTCGCTGGTTCCGTCCGGCGACGGAGTCGAGTGGTCGAGCACGCGAAGGGCGGGCGTTTTCGCGGGCGGTAATTGAAGAGATACGGGGTGAAACGTTGCCCCGACGCAGGGGTGCAATCTTGCCCCCATGGAGGTAACTTACGAGATGACGATGAGTAAGAGATTGGCGGCGGAGTTTCTCGGCACCTTGTGGCTGGTTCTGGGAGGGTGCGGCAGCGCCGTGCTGGCGGCGGCCTTTCCACAGGTGGGCATCGGGCTGCACGGCGTCTCGCTCGCCTTCGGGCTGACGGTGCTGACGATGGCCTACGCGGTGGGTCACGTCTCGGGCGGACACTTCAATCCGGCGGTCACGGTCGGACTCTTCACGGCCAGACGCATCCCCGCCTCGGACGTTCTGCCATACGTCGTCGCGCAGGTCGTCGGCGCGATAGTCGGGGCGGGCATTCTGTATCTGATTGCGAGCGGCAAGGCGGGCTTCGATGTCTCGGCCGGCTTCGCCTCGAACGGCTACGGAGAGCACTCGCCCGGCAACTACTCGCTCGTCGCGGCGCTCGTCTGCGAGGTCGTGATGACCTTCTTCTTCCTCATCATCATTCTCGGCTCGACAGACCGGCGCGCGCCGGCCGGCATGGCGCCGCTCGCCATCGGGCTCGCGCTGACGCTGATTCACCTGATAAGCATCCCCGTCACTAACACCTCGGTCAACCCCGCGCGCTCTACGGGGCCCGCGCTGTTCGTCGGCGGGTGGGCGCTCTCGCAGTTGTGGCTCTTCTGGGTAGCGCCAATAGTCGGCGCGGCGCTCGCCGGCTTCATCTACCCGATGTTCCCGACGGGCGGAGAGCCGCAGGCTGGCGAAGGACATGCGGACGTGAGCGCGACGTGAGTTAACGTCACCGGTTCAGCAGCAGATGGGTGATGTGCGCGCTGTTCACCACGTGTGAGGCGAACTGTCTGAACTCCTCGTGCCCGTTCGGGGCGTCGAGCAGGCGGGCGGTTCGCTCTCTCCCGTGGGCGTCGGCGGGACGTTAACCTGCCGTGAGGCAAGGTCGTAGACCCCGAAGACGACGCGCATACCCTAACGATAGATGCCCTCGAACATATTTTCCCGCCGCCGCCAGCCGCTACTTCAGCGCGCCCGACAGGACCTTGGCGACGCCGGCCCCGCCTTTCAGATCGACGAACTTCGTCATGATGGGGAGGAACTTAATCGCCGTCTCGGGCGGAATCCCCAACTGCTTGAAAGCGCCTGCGGTCGAAGCAATTGCCCCGACTTTGCCCGGCAGCATCGAGCCCACCGAGCCGAGCAAGTCCGTGCCCTCCGTGCCCTTCTGCCTGGGCTTCGGCGCAGCCTTCAGGAGCCCGTCCATGCCGGGGACGACGTTTGCCACCTTCAAGAAGTCTTCGGGCTTCAACTTGCTCTTGGCGGCACCGAAGAGCGCCCCCGCCCCACCGATGGCCTGCTCCGGCGTAATCGAAAGCTCTTTGGTGAGATTGCCGACCAGTTCCGGACTGGGATTCGTCAAGCCCTTAACCTGGGTTGCCGGGGCTTGTGCTTTCGGCAGCGGCTCTGGCTGTTGCGCGCTCGCTGTCCCGAAACATGCGAAGCAGCAGATGGCGAGAAGCGTGATTCGTACTTTGTTCCTCATGGAATCCTTCCTTTCTTATCTATGCGCGCAAGCCGGCTTTCTAACTTCGTGCGCCGGCCTGAAGCGCGGGGACTTCCGGGTGCGTCTGTGCCTGAAGGTCAAGCGAGAATGTCAGCTTCGCGTCGGCCCTCTCGCCCTTCGCGAACGTTTCCACCTTTCGCTTCAGAATCACCACCGTCAGGTCGTCCATCTGCCGCGTGCCTTTGCAGAAGTCGGTGACGGCCGAGCGCAATGTCGTTATCAACTCTTCGGCCGGGCGGTCGCGCGACTCGCGCAGAACCGCTTCGAGCCTCGCCACCCCGAACTCTTCGCCCTCCGGGTTCTCCCATTCGTAGAAGCCGTCGGTGACGAGCGCGAGTATGTCTCCCGGCGCGAGGCGGCCGTCGGTGCCGCGCTCGTAGCCGATGCCCGCGATCATGCCGAGCGGGATGCCCTGCGCCTCAAGCCTCTCGACGCAGTCGGCCGCGCGTCTGTACCAGAGGATGGGGCCGTGCCCCGCCGAGAGCACTTCGACGCGCGCGCTGGCGGGGTCTATGAAGACGACGGCGAAGGTGACGAAGCGGTTCGACTCAAGGTCGTCGGACAGGAGGCGGTTGAGTCTGTCGAGCACGCCGTCGTGCCCGCCGCCGTCGAGGAAGCTCGCGCGCGCGTAGGCGCGGCACGACGTGCCCACGAGCGCCGGGCCGATGCCGTGGCCGGTGGCGTCGGCGAGGCTGAGGGCGACGCGCCCGTCCGGCAAAGTCTGCCAGTCGAAGTAGTCGCCGCCCGTCTCCTCCGCGGGCTTGTTCCAGCCCGCGACCTCAAAGCCTTCGAGTTCGGGCGGGCGCGCGGGCAGCAGCCCTTGTTGTATCGAGCGCGCGATGTCCAGGTCGTGCTTCACGCGTTCAAGCTCACTCTGTAACTCCACCTCGCGCAGCGCCGCCGCGACGTGAGCCCGAACCTGCCCCGCGACGAACGCCGCGACGGCCCCGCCCACAAGGATGAAACCCGCGTAGACTAAGTATGCGACCGGCGACTGCGCGCGCCCGCCCGCCTGCGTGTTGCTTGTCAACGCGTAGAAAGTGACGGCGAGGTATCCGAGCGCGGAGAGCAGCCCCGTCAGCAGCGATAGGCCCGGACTCAGACGCAGCGTCGAGAGGATGATGAAGAGGAAGTAGACGAGCATGGCCGGCGCGACGAGCATCCTGTTAGGGCTCGTCAGTCCGCCCTCTATGGAGATGAAGAGTGCGAGCGTGGGGATTTGAGTCTCGACCAGTATCCCGGCGATTGCCCATGTCGTCTGCCGGACGGGCCGGCCCCAACGGAGCGCGCCTCTGATTATGACCAGCTTACTGACTTTATATGCGACGGCGAGGCCGAGGAGCAGCGCCTCTCCGAAGAGGAGTCGGAACTGCCGGGTCACGAGGCCGCGCGCCGCCGCGTAGACGAGCAGCACGCCCAACAGCCCGAGCAGCGCTTGTATGCGGTACGACTCGCTCCTGAGGGCCGCGCGTCCGAACGCGTCGGATTCTATCTGAGGCATATTTCACTACTGCCAGCCGCCGCCGAGCGCCTTGTAGAGTTGCACGACCGAGAGCATCTCGTCGCGCCGAGCCTGCGCGAGACTCAACTCGGCGTCGAACAGCTCGCGGTCTGCGTCGAGCGCTTCGAGCAGGTTCGAGACGCCGCCGTTATAGCGCAGGTACGCCAGGCGCGAGCGATCGCGGAGCGTCGTGACGAGCAGCCCGCGCTGCGCGCGAACCTCTTTCGACTTGCGGTAAGCTACGAGCGAGTCCGACACCTCGCGGAATGCGTTCTGGATAGTCCTCTCGTAGTCGACGAGCAGCAAGTCCCTCTGCGCCTGCGTGAAATGCACTTCGGACTTGATGCGGCCTCCCGTGAATATCGGCTGCGTCACTTGCGGCAGAAATCCCCAGACGGCCCTCGAAGGGCTGAAGAGGCTCGTCAGCGACGTGCTCTCGAAACCGAGGAAGCCCGTGAGCGAGATGCGCGGGAGGTAAGCCTTCTTCGCCACGTCGATGCGCGCGCCGGCCGCGGCCAACTCCTGCTCCGCGGAGCGTATGTCGGGGCGGCGCTCGATTAAGTCCGAGGGCAGACCGGCGGGCACGTCGGGCGGCAACTGCTGCTCCGTCAGGCTCTCGCCGCGCGGGACGGCACGCGGGCTCTTGGCCGTCAGAAAGCTTATGAAGTTCTCCTGCTGCTCGATTGAACGCTCGACCGACGGGATGACCTCCGTGGCGTTGTAGACCAGCTCCTCGGCCTGCCGGACTTCGAGCATGTTCGACAC
>JBJMGR010000324.1:0-7659 GCA_045807805.1 Pyrinomonadaceae bacterium
GCCTTGCGTCGCTGGCGGCGCGTACCTGCCCGCGCTCTCCGACATCATCATCATGGTCGAGAAGAGTTCGTTCATGGGCCTGGGCGGCGCGAACCTCGTAAAAGGGGCGACGGGTCAGACGATTGACAACGAGACTCTCGGCGGCGCGCGCACGCACACCGAAGTTTCGGGCGTCGCGCACTACCGCGTCGAGTCGGACGAGTCGTGCATAGAGAAGATTCGAGAGATAATCTCCGCGCTTCCAATCCCAGAGCGCGCGCCCGTCTCGGTGATTGAAAGCGCCGACGGCGCGCGACCGCTCGAAGACCTCTACGAAATTATCCCCGAAGACCACCGGCATCCTTACGACCCGCGCGAAGTCTTAAGCTGCATACTCGATGGCGGGCACCTCGACGAGTTTCAGGCCGACTACGCGCGCGAGATGATAACGGGCCACGCGCGCGTGCGCGGCATACAGGTCGGCGTCATCACGAACAGCCGCGGCCTCTTGCGCGAGAAGGGCAAGCCGCCTAAGTTCGGCGGCATCATCTACACGGAGTCGGCCGAGAAGGTCGCCTACTTCATAGAGACCTGCAACCGTCAGCGCACGCCGCTCCTCTTCATACAGGACGTGTCGGGCTTCATGGTCGGGGCGGAGGCGGAGCATTCGGGAATCATCCGCGCGGGCGCGCGCTTCGTAGAGGCGATGGCGACGGCGACGGTGCCGAAGATCGTGCTGACGGTCAACCACGCGTCGGGCGCGGGCTACTACGCGATGGCGGGGCAGGGCTTCGACCCCGACTTCATCCTCAGTTGGCCGACGGGAAGGATGGGCGTGATGGAGGGCGACTCGGCCGTGCAGGCCATCTACGGCACGCAGCTCGACAGGCTGAAGCGCGAAGGGAAGGAGCCCGACGAGAAGCTGTCGGCGGAGATGGCGCGCGTGCGTGAGGACTACGAGCAGCAGTTGGACGCGAAGTACGCGGCCGCGCGCGGCTACGTTGATGCCGTCATCGCTCCCGAGCAGACGCGCGACATGCTCGAACTCGCACTCGGCCTGAGCCTGAGCTACTCGGGGCCGCACGTCGGACAGTTCGTGCTGCCGCAGACGCTCGCTTGAGGCGGGCGCGCGTACGACGTTTTGAAAAAAAGTACGTGCAACGCAGTCGCCGTTGTGCGAAACTGTCGCAACCGAAGCAAGCTTACATCAGCCCGTCCCCCTTCCGCCGTCCGCCGGATGTCACAGAAGATTCGTCCGCCGGGGCGGCCCGACACGCGAGGTCATTCCCACTTTCGCCGACGCGGGCAAGTCTATAGCGGCCGCGCCGACAGATGTAGACAGGAGGAGAAGCATCCGTGAGCAACAATAGCAGACTGAGATTCCTCGTCGTCCTTCTCTTTGCGGCCTTCGCCACCGCCGCGCTCGTCTCGGCGGACATCGGCGCGCTGGCGCAGAACGCCAACAGTAGCACGACCGGCGACGCTTCAATGCAGAACTCGAATGACAACATGACGGCCTCGCCTCGACGCGGCAGGCGCGGACGCCGTCGAGGTCGCCGTCGCGGGACGGCAGCCACGGCCGCGGCCGTCGCCGCCACAGAGGCGGCAGCGACCGGCACGGATATGCAGTCGGGCGACGTGAGCGGCGCGCAGACGGACTTGTCGGGCACATACACGGGCCACGTCACGATGTCCGGCGGGCACGACATGGACGGCGACGGCACGCTCACCATCACAGGCAACACTTTCCAACTTGAGAGCGGCGGCATGACACACGCGGGCCGAGTCTACGCCGTCACTACGCGCGGCTACACGGGCGCGGCGTTCTACTTCCCAGACCTGACCAACCCGGCGACGAACACGCCCGTCGTCGCCAACACGCGCGCGCGCAAGACCGGCGACCGCCTCTGGCTCATGCCCGTTCCCGGAACGAGCACGAAGATGACGTTCTCGTCGGGCGGCGGCCGTGGCGGCAGAGGAGGCGGCGGTGGCAGAGGCAGAGGCCGACGCGGCCGTAGGGCGGAAATCTCGGCCCCGCCCGCCGATGCCACCGGCGACGCGACGGCGGGCGCGGCGGCGAGTTCGGGCGACGCCACGGGTACGCCCGCGCCGCGCCGCTCGCGCGGCCGACGCGGCCGACGCGCGACGAGCACGAACGCGAACTCCAACTCCAACACAAACACCGGCGACAACACGAACAGCACGCCGCCGATGTAAAGGCGAAAGCAAAAGTCAGAACCGCGAGCGGTAGCGAGCGGGTCGTTGCTCCGACATGCATCCGCATTCCGAAGCTGACACCCGCTCGCTACCGCTCGCGGTTCTGTTTTGGCTTTTGCCTTCACATTCCGCTATCCGATAAACTGCCCACGAACTCCGTTAACAAAAAATTTATGAGCAGCAGCGTAAGAAGAGAGACGATTCGCATCGCCTGCGGGCAGGGCTTCTGGGGCGACATGCTCGACGCGCCCGTCCGACAGGTAAACGAGGGGCCGATTGACTACCTCATGCTCGACTACCTCGCCGAAGTAACGATGTCCATCATGCAGAAGCAGCGCGCGCGTGACCCGGCCGCAGGCTACGCGCGCGACTTCGTGCCGCTGATGCGCGAGATACTGCCGCGCTGCGTCGAGCGAAACATACGCGTGACTGCGAACGCGGGCGGCGTCAACCCTGCGGGCTGCGCCGAGGCCGTGCGCGACGTGGCACGCGAGCTTGGACTCGCGGGCCGCCTCAAGATAGGCACGGTCACGGGCGACGACATCATGGGCCGCCTCGACGACCTGCTCGAACGCGGCGTCGAGCTACGCAACATGGACACGGGCGAGCCTCTGTCGAAGGTGCGCGAGCGCGTGCAGAGCGCGAACGCGTACCTCGGCGCGTGGCCCATCGCGGAGGCGCTGAACCGCGGCGCGCGGGTCGTCATCACCGGCCGCTCGACCGACACGGGCCTGACGCTCGCGCCTCTGATTCACGAGTTCGGCTGGGAGCACGGCGACTGGAACCGGCTCTCGGCCGGGACGGTCGCGGGCCACATCATAGAGTGCGGCGCGCAGTGCTCGGGCGGTAACTGCCAGTACGAGTGGCAGTCAATCCCAGACCTCGCGAACGTAGGCTTCCCCATCGTCGAGGTGAGCGCGGACGGCTCCTTCGTCGTCACGAAGCACGAGGGCACGGGCGGGCGCGTCAGCGTCCAGTCAGTCAAGGAGCAGCTCGTCTACGAGATGGGCGACCCGCACGAGTACATCACGCCCGACTGCGTCGCGGACTTCACGACGATACATCTCGAAGACGCCGGGCCGAACCGCGTGCGCGTATACGGCATCGAGGGGCAGCCCGAGACCGAGTTTCTGAAGGTCTCGATAAGCTACTCGGCGGGCTTCAAGGCCGTCGGTACGCTCGTCTACGCGTGGCCCGACGCGTACGCGAAGGCGCGCGCGGCCGACCAGATTCTACGCGCGCGCTTAGACCGTCTCGGGCTCAAGTTTGAACAGACGTTGACGGAGTTCGTCGGCGCGAACGCGACTCACGGCGCGCTCGCGGGCGAGCCCGACCCGGAAGCGCCGGAGGTTCAGTTGAGAATCGGCGTGCGCGGCGAAGACCGCAAATCAATCGAGCGCTTCACGAAAGAGATCGCGCCGCTCATCCTGACAGGGCCGCCCGCCGTCACGGGCTTCGCCGGAGGACGCCCGAAGGTCGAAGAGGTCGTCGCGTACTGGCCCGCGCTCATCCCGAAGTCGGAGATAGAGTCGCGCGTCGAGGTGACTGAAGTTTGAGCGAAGACAACTCACAACTCCTTTGGAGGCGCGACCGCTCCGAGCAGGTCGCGGACTGTAGAGTCTTTAACGTTAGGCGTGACCACTCCACCGACCCGCGCGACGGGCGCGCGCACGACTTCTACGTCATCGAAGCGCCCGACTGGATTAACGTCATACCTCTGACGGACGACGGCCGCGTCATCCTCATCGAGCAGTACAGGCACGGCACGGGCGAGATTTCGTTGGAGATTCCGGGCGGCATGGTTGACGCGGGCGAGAGTCCGCGCGACGCCGCCGCGCGGGAGTTGTTGGAGGAGACGGGCTACGAGGCGAGTGAAGTTGTGCTACTCGGAAAGGCGCGCCCGAACCCCGCGCTTCAGGACAACTGGATTCACACGTACGTCGCGCGCGGCCTACGTTACAGGCACGAGCCCTTGAACGCGGGGACGGAGCAGACCATCGTTCGCCTCGTCCCCGTCGAAAAGATTCCCTCGCTCATCGAGGAAGGGAAGATAACTCACGCGCTCGTCGTGGTAGGATTCCACTGGCTCGGGCTCGCGGGTTCAGCAAACACATGAGAGTCAAACTTCTGAAAATCGCTCACGCGCGCTCGGGCGACAAGGGCGACACGGCCAACGTCGGGCTCATCGCGCTGCGCGAAGAGTTCTACGCGGTGCTCGCGCGCGAGGTGACGGCCGAGCGCGTCAAGGAGCACTTCGGCGCGATGGTCAAGGGCGGCGTCGAGCGCTTCGAGTTGCCGAACCTCGGCGCTCTAAACTTCCTCCTGCACGAAAGCCTGGGGGGCGGCGGCACGCTCTCGCTCATGACCGACGCGCAGGGCAAGACCTTCTCGACCGCGCTCCTGCGGATGGAGATTGACCTGCCCGACGAAGAGGCTCGCTCGCTCGGCCTCGCGTGACGAAATGCAGAACACTCCGCAAATGGCCTTGCAGGCGCGCGTCAGCAGGATGCTCGGAATCGGGTTCGCATTCTCCATCGTTTGGCTGAGCGGACTCGGCTCGCTCATAGCTTTAATCATAGGGCTGCGTGCGAGGAGAATCATCATGCAGTCCGAAGAGCAGATTTCGGGAATACGACTGGCTTGGTGGTGCATAATCGTCGGCGGGCTCGGCGTCGTCATAGGCCCGCTCTGGCTCTTTCGCACGGGTAAGATATGACGAACGAACACGAAGGCACGGAAGCGCCGATACGACACGGCTACGCGCAGGTCGGCGACGTACGCCTACACTACGCCGAGTGCGGCGAAGGCACGCGGCTCGTCGTGCTGCTCCACGGCTTCCCCGAATGCTGGTACTCGTGGCGTCATCAACTGAAGGCGCTCGGGCGACGTTACCGCGTCGTCGCGCCCGATCTGCGCGGCTACAACCTGAGCGACAAGCCCGAACGCGTCGAAGACTATCAGGTCAAACGACTCGTTGACGACGTGACGGGACTCATACGCCACTTAGGCCAACGCGAGGCGGCCGTCGTCGGCCACGACTGGGGCGCGGCCGTCGCGTGGGCCGTCGCGCAGCACTACCCGGACTACGTCTGGAAGCTCGCTGCGCTGCAAGTGCCGCCGCCCGCCGTCTGGGCGAAGAACCTCTCGCCGCGACAACTCCTTCGTAGCTGGTATATGTTCTTCTTCCAACTGCCGCGCGTCCCCGAGTGGTGGATACGGCGCGACGACTTCAACGGGATAGCGAAGATGTTCCGCGCCACCTCGCGACCCGGCACGTTCACGGACGCGGACATAGAGTTCTATAAGTCGGCGCTCAAGGAGCCGGGCGCGCTCACGGCGGCCGTGAACTACTACCGCGCGAACCTTCGCTCGTTCCTGACGCGACGGTCGGGCGGCGGCCGGATAAGAGAGCACGAGCGCATACGCGTCCCCACGCTCTTCATCTTCGGCGAGCGCGACATGGCTATCCTGCCCGAGACGGCCGCGGGCGTCGCCCACTACGTCAACGCTCCCTACACAGAGCTTCGACTCGCGCGCGCCAACCACTGGGTTCAGCAGGAGTACCCGGCGGAAGTCAGCGCCGCGCTGCTCAACTTTCTTGAGGAATGAAAGTCAGCCCAATCATCTACAACGTAGAGGGCGCGGTCGCACTCATCACGCTCAACCGCCCCGAGAAGCGTAACGCGCTAGACGACGCGCTAGTTTCGGGGCTCAAGAGCGCGCTGCGCGACGCAGATTCGCGCGAGGACGTGCGCGCCGTGCTCGTCACGGGCGCGGGCGCGGACTTCTGCTCGGGCGCAGACCTCTCCGCGCTACAGAAAATCTCCGAAAGCTCAGTCCTCGAAAATCTCGTTGACGCCGAGTCGCTGATGGAGTTATACGCGCTGATAAGGCGTGTGCGCGTGCCCGTCGTCGCGGCCGTGCGCGGGCGCGCGCTCGCGGGCGGGTGCGGGCTGGCGACCGCGTGCGACATCGTGCTCGCGTCGTCAACGGCGCGCTTCGGCTACCCGGAAGTGAAGATAGGCTTCGTGCCCGCGATGGTGATGGCGATACTCCGCCGCAACGTCTCGGAGAAGCGCGCCTTCGAGCTGATAACGCGCGGCGCTGAAATCTCGGCGGCGGAGGCCGAGCGCGTCGGCCTCGTCAATCAGGTCTTCGAGGACGGAGAGTTCGAGTCGCGCGTCGAGCGCTACGTCTCGGACTTCGAGCGCGTCAGCCGCTCCGCCGTCATGCTCACCAAACGACTCCTCTACCACATGGACGGTCTCACCTTCGACGCCGCGCTCCAATCGGGCGTTGACACCAACACCATCGCACGCACGACCGAAGACTGCCGCGCCGGGATAGAACGCTTCCTCAAGAAGACGAAGTGAGCGCCAGCCTGTAGTCCGGGTTCAGGGTCGGTTGGCGGCAGGACTGTCTCCGCATGTTAGGCCGGACGAGCTAGAAGGGAATGAATGTCATGAGGGACTCTGTCGGGAGATGACCTCGAACGCGCAGGCGAGCGAGTCCGGGCATATCCGCGTGACAAGCCCGCAGTCGAAAGCCTCTTCCGCCGACAGACGCCGCGCCGTCGTGAACATCTCGATGGCGCGTGCGATGCCGACGAGTGCTGGAAGGCGCTGCGTGCCGCCCCATCCCGTGATGATGCCGAGGCGCGCGCCGGGGTGCGCGAAGATGGCAGTGGGCGAGGCGACGCGTATGCGACACGCGAGCGCGAGGTCGAGCCCGCCGCCCATGCAGTAGCCGTTGATTGCGGCGATGGTTAGCTGTCGCGCTTCGGAGATTTTTTGAAAGAGCGCTTGGCCGCGCCTCGCGAATTCGAGCGCTGTCTCGGGCGTGAGAGTCCGTAGCTCGCGTATGTCCGCGCCGGAGGCGAAAACGTCACGCGTGCCTGTGAAGATGATTGCGTTGATGTCGTCCCGCGCCGAAAGAGTAGAGAAGGCTACGTCTAAGTCGTCGAGCGTTGCGGCCGATAGTGAGTTTCTCTGTTCGGGGCGGTCGATGCGTATGACGGCGAGCGCGGCGCGCTCTTCTGTGACGACCGGGTGTGTCTGTTCGTCGCCGTCAGTGCCGCGGCTCATGCGCGCTGGCCGACGTTCTCGCGCAGGAACGTGACGATCTCTTCGGTCGAAGTGCCGGGGAGGAAGATCGCCGAGACGCCCTGCTCTTTGAGGCGCGGTATGTCCTCCTGCGGGATGATTCCGCCGACGACGACGAGGCAGTCGTCCATCCCTCGCTCGCGAAGCAGCTCGACGATGCGCGGGCACAGAGTGTTGTGCGCGCCGGAGAGGATTGAGACGCCGACCGCGTCAACGTCCTCCTGCAACGCGGCGGCGGCAATCATCTCGGGCGTCTGACGAAGGCCCGTGTAGATGACCTCCATCCCCGCGTCGCGCAGTGCGCGCGCAATGACCTTCGCCCCGCGGTCGTGTCCGTCCAGACCGGGCTTCGCGACGAGCA
>JBJMGR010000325.1:0-23643 GCA_045807805.1 Pyrinomonadaceae bacterium
TGGCGGCGCTTCGCCGACGACGTAGGCCGCGCGTATGCGCTCGACCGCACGCGCGGCGGCCGACGCGTCGCGGCAGTATAGAAGGCCCAGAGGCTCGCCCGCCGTTACCAACTGGCCCGTCTTCGCGTGCGCGAGGAAGCCGACCGCCGGGTCTATCCTGTCTTCGACGCGCGAACGCCCGCCGCCAAGCGATGCCACCGCGCGGCCCACCTCGGCCGCGTCTATCGAGACGACGTAACCCGCGTGCACGGATTCTACCCTGACTTCTTCAACCGTCAAATCTGAAAGTATCGCGGGGTCGTCGCACACGCGCGGGTCGCCTCCCTGCGCCTCTACGTTTCGGCGGAAGCGTTCGAGCGCCGCGCCCGACTCCAATGCGCGCTCGACCGACGCGCGCGCTTCTTCGAGCGTTCCGCAGACGCCGGAGAGCGCCACCATTCGCGCGGCCAACTCGACCGAGAGGTCGCGCACGGGGCGCGTCTCGTCGTCCGTCTCGCCGCGCATAATCGCGATGCATTCCTGAACTTCGTTCGCGTTGCCGACGGCGAGCCCGAGCGGCTGGCTCATGTCCGTGAGCAGCGCCTCGGTGTGGACGCCGCAGGAGTTGCCCGTGCGTACGAGCGCGCGTGCGAGCGCGCGTGCACGCCCCTCGTCGCGCATGAATGCGCCGCTTCCGGTCTTAACGTCGAGCACGAGCGCGCCCAACCCCGCCGCCAGCTTCTTCGACATAATCGAGGCGACGATGAGCGGGATAGACTCGACCGTCTCCGTCGCGTCGCGCAACGCGTAGAGCTTCTTGTCGGCGGGCGCTATCTCGGCCGTCTGCCCCATCATCGCGTAGCCGACCTCGTTCAAGATACGTCTGAACTCATCAAGCCCGAGGTGGACGCGGTAGCCCGGAATCGCTTCGAGTTTGTCGAGCGTGCCGCCCGTGTGGCCCAGGCCACGGCCCGAGATCATCGGCACGGCGACGCCGCACGCGGCGACGAGCGGCGCGATGATGAGCGAGGTCTTGTCGCCGACGCCGCCCGTCGAGTGCTTGTCTGCTTTGGGGAGGGCGATGTCCGAGAAGTCGAGCACGTCGCCCGAGTTGAGCATCGCCTGCGTCAGCGACTCCATCTCGGCCGTAGTCATCCCGTTCAGGTAGACGGCCATCAGGAACGCCGACGACTGGTAGTCGGCCCACGAGCCGTCCACGACGCCGCCGACGAACGACCCGATCTCTTCACGCGAAAGCTCGCCGCCGTCGCGCTTATTACGAATGATCTCCTGTGGTCTCATAGGAAAAGATGTCGGATGTTAGATGTTAGATGTTAGTAAGGCAACAACTAGCATCCGGCACCTAACATCCGGCATCTGCCTTTCACGTACGTTCGAGAAGGACGACGGCCTGCACGGTTACGGCGCGGCTTTCGCCGACGGCGTCGAGCCCTTCGCCCGACTTGGCCTTAACGCTGACGCAGTCGAGTTCGACGCCGAGGACTACGGCGAGCCGCGCGCGCATCTCGTCCACGTAGGGCCGTAGGCGCGGGCGTTCGAGCATGATTGTCGCGTCGAGGTTGACTATGCGGTAGCCGCGCTCGCCCGCGAGCCACATCACGCGTGCGAGCAACTGCATGCTGTCGGCGTCCTTCCAGCGCGGGTCGCGGTCTGGAAAGTGTACGCCTATGTCGCCCTCGCACATCGCGCCGAGCACGGCGTCGGTCACTGCGTGCGCGAGCGCATCCGCGTCCGAATGCCCCTCGGCCCCGCGCTCGCTCTCGACGCGCACGCCGCCGAGGACGAGCGGCCGCCCCTCAGCCAGACGGTGCGTGTCGTACCCGATGCCTACACGGTACATAGTTGCAGGTTACAGGTTCAAAGTTTCAAGTTGGAAAGCGATGTCTTAACTTTGAACCCGCAACTTGGAACTTTGAACTATCAGTTCGGCTAACTCGAAGTCGCGCGGGGTCGTGACCTTGATGTTATGCGGGCCGCCCTCGACTACACGGACTTCGACGCCGAGACGTTCGACGAGTGCGCTACAGTCGGTCGCGTCCGCCGCGCCGTCTTCGAGCGCCGCACGGTAGGCGCGTCGAAGGAGGCCGAGGCGGAAGCACTGCGGCGTCTGCGCGTGCCAGAGCCGCGAGCGTTCGTGCGTGCGCAGGACGCGGCCGCCGGACGCCTCCTTGATCGTCTCGACGACGGGCGCGGCGAGAATGGCGGCGCCGTGCTCTTCGGCCTCGCGCACGACGCGGTCGATCTCTTCCGGCTCGACGAAGGGGCGCACGCCGTCGTGAACGGCGACCACGTCCGAGTCTTCGACCCCTTGGAGACTGCACATGCCGTTCCAGACGGATAGTGCGCGCGTCTCGCCGCCCGCGACGGCGCGCGCGAGCTTTCGCAGGCCGTAAGTTCCGACAAGCGACAGGAACTCTTCGCGCTCCGCGTCGGGCAGTACGACCGTAATCTCGCCGACGGTCGAGCACTGCTCGAAGCGCCGGAGCGTATGGATGATGATTGGGATGCCGGAGATTTCCCGAAACTGCTTCGCGCGCCCGCCGCCCATCCGACTCCCCCGCCCGGCGGCGACGATGATAGCGACGTTCATACGGAAGCTGTCAGCGGTCAGCGGTCAGCACTCAGCTTTCGGCTTAGGCGCATTCCGCAACTCGAATTTGAATGTCAGGCGCGACAACGGCGAGACGAAAAGCTGAAAGGCTGAGTGCTGACCGCTGACCGCTCTTTCACGATTGTTCCGGCTCCGGGCCGCGCACGGGCGCATGTGTGGGGGCGTGTGACGAGCGCGGCTCGCGCTGCTGGAAGGAGCGGCGCGAGGGCTGGCCTCCCGCGCTCGCCGCGCGCGGCTCCATGCCGTTCTCGGAGTCCTCCCAGAGGCGGCCGAAGATCATCTTGCCCGCGGTCGTCTGCAACACGCTCGTCACGGCGATGTCCGCGTTCTTGCCTATCATGCGGCGCGCGTTGTCTACGACGACCATCGTGCCGTCGTCGAGGTAGGCGACGCCCTGGTTGTACTCCTTGCCCTCCTTCAGGATGAAGACGCGCATCGCCTCGCCGGGCAGCACGACGGGCTTGAGGGAGTTCGCAAGCTCGTTGATGTTCAGGACTTGGAGGCCGTGAACCTGCGCCACCTTGTTGAGGTTGAAGTCGTTCGTGACGACTACGCCGTCCAGACTCTTCGAGAGTTCGAGGAGCTTTAAGTCAACCTCCTTCACGGCGGGGAAGTCCGTATCGACGACCTGTATGTCGAGCGAAGGGTTCGACTGAAGTCGGTTGAGCATGTCGAGGCCGCGTCGCCCGCGCTGGCGCTTGTTGCCGTCGGGCGAGTCCGCGACCTGCTGAAGCTCGCGCAGGATGAACTGCGGGATGACTATCGTGCCCGAGAGGAAGCCCGTCTCCGCCACGTCGGCGATGCGGCCGTCGATGATGACCGAGGTGTCTAAAATCTTCACGTCGCGGCGCGTGGCCTTGTCGCTGAAGATGCCGCCGAGCGCGGTCAAGTCCAGATAGTCGCCCTTCGTCGCGCCGACCATCAGGCCGATGTAGGCCATGATGAAGGCGAGCGCCAGCGTCAGGAAGACCTTGGTCGAGGGGTGTACGGCGTTCGCCTCCTGATAGCTGATGAGGAACCCAATGAGTACGCCGCCGACGATGCCCATCATCGAGCCTATCCCGGCGCCTATCAGCGTCTTCAGAGACGCCTGCTGGATGCGCATCTCGAAGATGATGATGACGCACGCAATCAGTAGGCCGAGGAGGGCTGAGACGCAGTGGACAGGGATTCCGAACAGGGCCGGGCGGTCGAGCATCGCGTGCCCGATAGGGTCAAGCAGGTATCCAGCCCCGATGAGGATTCCTATAAAGACAAGCCGTATGAGTACCGTGTTCGTGCGCATGACGCCGAGGATATTAACACTTTATTCGCGCGGTTGTGAACAAATAGGTGTTAATGGCCGCGAGAGAGGGTCTTAGGCATCCTCTAAGACCCTCTCCGCGTGAATGGGTGTGAATGGCTTCGCACAATTTTCGCACAATCGGGCGCGCGGGTCGTGTCCGCGCAAGAAAGAAAGGCTGAGAATTGCGTTTACGTAACTTAACGATTTTGGAGACTAATTTCCGTGAACGAATCGACTGCTGAGACGCGAAAGAGTGCCCACGACGCGAGCGGCGGCGGACGCCGCGACCCCGCGGCCGTCGAGCGCTTCGTTCTGGAGCGAGCGCGCCCCGGCGCGTCAAACGGCTCGGCCGCGCTCAAGGCCGGTCTTACCCGCTCGCCCGGCTCGGCCCGCGTCATCGGACATCTTCTTATGCGCGACGCGGCCGTGCTCGCGCGCGTCGAGGCTCGAAGGGCCGCACCTCCGGGGCTGCTCGTGGCCGTCGCCGCGCCGTCTGTTGGACTGACCCGCTTCGCCTTCGTGGAGTTCGGCGACACGCGGGAGTTGATGCAGAGACTCGGCGGCGACTCGCCGGTACCGCTTCAGCTCGTCGCGTCATGGGACGCGCGCGGCTGGATGCTTGAGCGCGTGCGCGCCTCCGTCGCCTCGCATCACTCGCACGGCGTTTGGTACAAGCTGCCTCGCGGCGCGCTGGCAGAGGTCGGCCACGTCGTAGAAATCTTCTCTTTGTCCACCCGCACGCGCGGTATAATGTGATGCCCGCGCCGACGTGGCGCGTTGAAACGACAACAGGCACACGCGAGAGAATCGCGATGGCCGCTCGAACCCTTCGACACGACTTCAAAGTCGCTCGAATGTTTCGAGCGGCTGTTTTTATTTGGGGTGATAAGTGATGAGTGATAAGGCCGGGACGGAAGAGGGCGCGGAGCCGGGAGCTAGGCGCGTAGATATGAGGGCGATAGTCGAGCGCGCCCACGCCGCCGACAGGCAGAAGCGTCACGAGGGCGCGGTGGCGACTATTCGGCACCAGCAGCGGCAGCGCGAGCGCGACAGGGGAGAGAGCCCATTCCAACGCAAGCAGCGGCAGGAGGCGGACGAGCGCGAGAGTGTGCTGCTCGCCCGACAGGAGCAGAGGCGCGCCGAGCTTCTCGCGCGCGAGCGCGATCTGGTCGCCGTCGTCGAAAACATCCAGTGGGACAGCGACCCCGAGTACGTCGCGCTACGAACGATTGAACTCGAAGCCCTTAGAAGAATTCTCCTCCTGCTCCCCGCGCCGCGGCCGACGCCGAAGTCCGATGCTTGGAACGCGGAACGCGCCGAGCGGTTACGTGCCGAATACGACGACGCGCGCGCGGAGCTGGTGAGAATCCGCGACGAAGATCTCCCTTCCGTCGAAGAGAAGCTCCGCGAGCCTCTCCCCGAGGATGCCTACAAAGCCCCAAGCCCTGACCGCGAGTTGTCTACTTACACGGCGGAAGAGGCTACCTACAAGAGACAGGAAGCTTTGAACCGGACGTACCGGGAAGCCCAGACGGCTTACTACGAGCCGTTCCGCGAGCAGCGGGCGCAGCTCGTCGCTCGCTCGGCCGAATTGAAGCGCGAGATTGTGCGGCTTCGGAGAGAGTTGCGCGAGTTGGGGGCCGAAGTCGAAGGATGACGACGCTCCCGCCAATCTCGCGCCGCGCGCTCGCGCGCCTCGCCTGTGACGCGTACATCGTGCTCACGATGACTGAGGAGCGCCTCGGCCACTCCATCCCGGCGGGCGAGACGGCCGCCGCCTTTGAGCACGCGACGGACTGCGTGCTACATGAGACTACGAAGCAGACCGCGGCCCGCGTGCGCGAACTCGTCTCGCCTTCGGCCCGCCTCATCGTCTCCCTTAACTGAGCGTGAACATGAAGAGCTTATTTCTCCTTATCACCCGCCGCTGGCTTTCGGCCGCGTGGTCGCTGCTGGTGGCCGCGCACGTGGCTTACGCGGGGGGCGGCGCGCGCGCGGCCGTGTTCGAGTTGAAGGTGCGCGCGCTCGCGCTTCACTCTTTGACGGTAGGCGCGCCGCTCATCTTTAACGAGCTTGTCGCCTCGATGACAGAGCGCGAGAACTTGCTGGCCGCGTACCGGCGCGGCGTCTCCCCCGAGCATTACGTGAGAACGAAGTGTGAGGCGTTGGGCGTGGCCGCGGGCTCGCCCTCTTACTCGGCCGTGCTCGCGTGGGCGTGGTCTGTCGTCAATTTCGTCGAGTCTAAGGAGTCGAACTGATGGGCCACGGAAACAGCGAGAAGACCCAGTACAACCAATCGCTTACGACGGCGCAGACTGTAAGCCCGTATGAGCAGCGCCGCGCCGCGTGGGACAACGACATACTCGACGCCGCGAACTCGGGCGACTACCGCACGCCCCCGAAGTCGGCAAGGGTGCTTTTCAACCTCTTCGACCCAAGCGAAAGAAAGCGCCGACGCGAGCTTGAGATGGGCGCGGGCGCGCAAGGGACTGCGGCGCTCGGCGCGGCAAGCCCGACGGCGCTTGCGCTCGACCGGCAGAACCGCAACGACGAGGACGCCGAAGACGCGGCCCAAGGCTATCAGCAGACGTGGAGCAACCTCGTCGGGGGCGCGCTCGCGGACGAGGGCGACTTGTCGAAACTCGACCAGGACAGGCGGCTCGGAGTCCTCGGGACTACATCCTCTGTGTACAACACGAAGCAGCAACAGCCCAAGTGGTGGCAGACTCTCATGGGTGGGGCTATGCAGGCCGGGAGCGCGCTGCTCGGCAACCCTGCCGCCGTCCACTTCGCGAAGGGCGGGCGCACGACGCCTCACGTCGGCCAGCCTGCCGTCGCCGGTGAAGTGGGGCCGGAGCTTGAAGTGGACGACGACGGCACGCGAAGACTCCGCGGGGTGGATGGTCCCGAGGCGTTTACTCCCGACCGGCCCGGCACGATCATCCCCGCCGACGAGACGCGCGCAATGATGAGCGGCGAGTCGGGCGGCTCGCTTCCCGAGTTCCTTCGCTATCGGAAGAGCGTCCCGCCCGACTCGGCGGGCAAAAGCCTTCCGGAAGGTGGCGCGCCTCAGCCCTCGCCGACGTGGGTGCGAAAGCTGGCCGCTGCTGCCGCGGGCGCTGCCCTCGCGCCGCAGGCCGTGCAGACTGCCGCCAGTGACGCATCCGCGGACGGTGCGCAGCCTCCCGCCGTGCGGCCCCGCCGCGCTTTGCAGCCCTCGCCCGACGAAGCGCGCGCCGTCGTGCAGCGCCGCTCGATGCCCGACCCGAACGCGCCGGTTGATGTTGAGGCGTCGCCGGTGATGGGAGCCGCGCCGTCGCCTCGGCCGACGTTGCCTCCTGCCGCCGTAGACCCTCCCGGCCTCGACACCGAGACGACGGCCGCGCGGCCGCGTTGGGTGGATCCAATCGCGGAAGAGACTGAGCACGGCGCGGCGCTGCACGAGCAGGCAGCGCACCCTCAGAAGTCGTCGCGGCTGAAGGCCCTCGCCTTGATGGCCGCTCGCGGCTTCATAGCTGGCGGCCCAGGCGGCGCGATAGTCGGAGCCGCCGCCGGCGCGCTCGACCCGTCACTCCCGAACGCGATGAAGTACGGCGCGCGCGCGGCGCAGTCGGACGAGCGGCTCTCCGCGCTTCGCTCCCGGCGCAGGGATGACCTCGGGGCTGCCCAGGTGCAAGCGCAGACGGACTACCTCCACGCACGTCCCGAAATCGAAGGGCGGAAGATAGACGCGTCGGCCCTGAAACAGTCTCAGGCGATGCTCGCGCACGAGATAGGCAACCGGCTCAAAGAGCCCCGGCCCTTCGACCCCTCGGACGCCTACGACTCCGACCTCGCCGCGAGAGCGCAGGCGGCGGGCGTCCGCTTCGCGCCGGGCGCGTTCGGAGACTTCAAGAATCCAGCGACGCTAGAAGTGCTCGACCAGTCCGATCCGACGGGCACACACAAGACCCGCCTCGTCTACGACCGCGATGGCGGCGGGTGGCGACAGCTCGACGCCGACGGTCGCCCGGTGCAGACGAACTACGTGCAGCCGGTCGGCGCTGACGGGATGACGGCGGGGACGCGTGGCAGCCTCGCGCTCGGCGGCCGACGCGCAGACGAGACGCAGCGGCACGACCTCGTGACGGAATCCCAAGGGGGTGAGCGCATAGGCATCGCACGCGGGCATCTCACGCTCGCACAGGCCGCGCAGGATTCGCGTTTTGATGAACAGTCGAGGAAGCGCTTCGACGGCGCTAACAAACTCGCCGCGCTCGCGGAAGAGTACGAGGCCACGGCCTCTACGCTCAACAGCCACGACACTTACATAGACCCCGACACGCACGAACAGAAGACCTCCGCGCGCCGCGACATAGAGCGCGACAAGTTTCTCGCCAAAGCTGCGACTGCTCGGCGCGAACTGTTCACGAGTTACCGCGACGCCTTCAAGACTGACGAGCAGGGTCACGTACTAATGACCGAAGGGGAATTTAAAGCCCTGTTCCCGACGCTCGCGGCGAAGTCGCGAGCAGGCGCTGACGCGCGCCTCGGCGAAGCCCTTCGGTTAGGTATTAACCTGACGGACGGCCCCGGCGCGCAGCCTGACGCCTCTAACTACACTCCTTCGGCCATACACAGACCCGCACCACGCGCTCACACGGCCGCCGCGCCGCACTCTCAGGCTCGCGCTGGCGAAGACTCGACCGTCCGGGCTTACGCTGATGAGCATTTCCACGGCAACTACGCCGAGGCATTGAGGAAGGCCAACGCAGACCGCGCAGCCAAGGGACTGCCGCCGATACGGTGAGCACTCCCGAGTCACAGATTCCCGACTTCAATTCTTTTGCGGCCACGCGCGCGCCCGACTTCAATTCTTTCGCCGCGTCGCGCCGCGCCGCCCCTTCCGCGTCCAGCGACGCGCGCCCCGCGCGCGCGCAGCTCCCTCCCGTAGACTCTCGGCTCGACTCCTTCGTCAACGATGTTATGGGCGAAGCCTCGAAGCGCTCGGGCTACACGTACAAGCTCGGCGAAGGCTCGCGCACTCCCGAGCAGCAAGCGGGCAAAGTCGCTGCCGGGTACTCGCGCACCTATCACTCGAAACACCTGACGGGGCACGGCCGCGACGTGCTCGCCTTCGACGCTTCGGGCAACTACATCACGGACGGCGCGCACGACGCATACAAGACGCTCGGCGACGTGTACCGTGAGAAGGCAGCCGCTGCCGGTCTGCCTATTCGTTGGGGCGGCGACTTCCACGACTTCCACGACCCCGGCCATTTCGAGATTGAAGACGACGGCGGCGCCGTCTCCGCGCCCGCTGCCGCGCCCGCTGACGTTCCCGACTTCAATTCTTTCGCCGCGTCGCGCGACGTGCCGGACTTTGAAGATTGGAAGGCGCAGAGGGCGGGCGGTGATGATGAGGTCGTGACGATCAACGCCCGCAACGCCGTGACGCCCGCGCCTCCTCCCGCGCCCGCCCTGCCCGAGCGCCAGTCCTTCGACGTGCGCACGATGGAGGGCCGCGCGCGGCGAGACAGTCGCGCCGCTCTGGAGCGCACGCCCGGCGCTTACCTCGAAGTCTCGGTGCCCGTCTCCAACATAGAGCACGCGGACGGCTCTCAGCTCGTGCGCGACGCCTACAGGTCGGCCGTCGAAGCTCGCGGCGTGCCGGGTGAATTCTTTGACGAGTGGACGAAGGCGAACGCGCCCGAGGGCTATCACATACGCAGCGGTCGAGGCGAAGAGTTGACGGCGGCCGACGCCTACGACGAAGGCTCTAGGTCAGCGCGTCTGCGTCTTGACGCGAATCACGTCTCGCAAATCGTTGACGCTTACAAGCGCTCGCGCGGGACGTTCGGGCGGTTGAAGGATTGGGCCGCGTCGGATGAAGAGAGTTCGGGCGAGAAGGTGCTGGATGCGGCTGGCGCGGTCGGCGGGCCTGTCGCTCGTGCTGCTGGCTACGTCGCACGCCCCTTCCAGGCAACGAGCGCCGGGGTCTTCGCCGCCGCTCGTGGTGACAACCCTCTTCCCGTCGCATACAAGACTCTGACGACCGGCGAGACGCCAGCCGAAGGCACTAACCCGGTCGGCAACTTCCTGCGTGACTCCGCGCTGCTCGCCCGCATTAATCCTCGCCTCGGGCGCGTGCTCGGCGGCGGCGCGGACATACTGCTCGACCCGGCTAACCTCATCGGCTTAGGCATCCTCGGTAAAGGCGCGAAGGCTGCCTCTGGCTTTGGTCGTATCGGTCGCGCGGTCGAAGAGGTCAACGCGCTCGGGCGTTCTCTCGGCGTGCTCGAACGCGGCCTTGTGGACGCTCGCCCGTTGGGGCTGGCTGCTGCCGGTGCCGGTGAAGGCGGCGACGTGGCCGCGCTCGAAGACCGACTCTCTCGCGTGCTCGAAGTGACGCGCAAGCTCAAGGCTGGCGAAGCCCTGACGCCCGAAGAGACGGCGCTACATACGGAAGTCCGTGCTGCTGCCGAGGCCGCCCCTTCGTCGGCCGTCCGTGATGAGCAGTTGAGATATGCGCGCGAGCGCGCGGAGCTTCACGAGAGGGAAGCCGAGCGACTGACTAACCCTGACGCTAAAGCTCACGCGCGGGCTATGGCCGACGACTACGCGCGGGAAGCTGAACGCCTACAGGCTGGAAGTGCCGCGCCTCCCGTCGAAGGCTACGACGTTGCGGACGCTCGCGCCTCTCGATTCCAGCAGCCCGCGACGGACGGCCCGCCCGCGCCTCTCTGGAAGAGGGCGGCGAGTAACACGCGGGCCGTCGTGCAACTGCCAAAGGCAAAGGCCGGATTCGATTTGAGTGCGACGGGTAGACAGGGGCTCGCGCAGGCCCTCGCTCATCCTACATATCTGAAAGAAGCGTTCGCTCATCAGGTCAAAGCCTTCGCCAGTGAAGACCTCTTCAACAACTTCGCGCAGGCGATAAGAAACAGACCTGACTTTGAGTTGATGAACAAGTCGGGCTTGTTCCTCTCATCCACGGGGCCTGAAGCAGAGGAAGCCTTCGCCTCGAAGCTCGCGCAGAAGATACCGGGCGTGCGCGCGAGCGATAGGGCGTACAGCGCCGCTCTGGATTCGGTTCGTACTCAGGCATGGGACAACTACGTCTCTTCACTACCCAAGCACCTGCGCGACAATCCCGAGACGCTAAAGGCGGTCTCGGAGTTAATCAACGTCACGACGGGGCGCGGGGTGGTTCCCATACTCGACCGCTCGGCGTTCGGTAAGAAGATAATCAACGCGCTCAACGTGCCTTTCTTCTCGCCTCGCAACACGGCCTCGAAGTTCAACCTGATAAGTCCGGCGCGGCTCGCTAAGAACATGATGAGCGCGGAGACCCGGCCCGTCGCGCTCCTTCAGCTTCGGGACGCGTCGCGCGGGTTGGCTACGCTCGGCACGACGTTGGGCCTGATGCACTTCGCGGGGCTCGACGTGGGATTGAATCCCTTCTCGAAAGATAACAACTTCGGCAAGCTGAGAGTCGGTAAAGCGGTCTATGACCTGACGGGCGGGGAAGGCAATACGGTGCGCTACCTCGCGCAGATGGCGCGACTGCTTCGGCGCAACCCGCGCAACTCGAACAAGTCGGCCGTGGAGATTACGGGGCGCTACCTGCGCTCTCAGCTTCAGCCTCTCGCCGCCGCCGCGGTGGACGTTGGGACAGGAAAGACCTTTGAAGGAAAGCCCGCGAGCCTGTCGGGGTCTGCGCTCGACCTCATCGTCCCGTTCGTCATCGACGACATTCTCAAAGGCTTTCGTGAAGAGGGGATTTTAGGAGCTGCTAAGGCGACGCCGGGCGTCCTGGGCGTGGGCGTCAACTTCTACGACAAGCCGAAGGAGAAAGGGAAGAGGGGCGGCGTCTCTGCCTCTCCCGCCGCGGAGCCCGCCGCGAATTACATGCAGCTCCAAGGCGAGCCTGTGAGCCGCAATGTCGAAGACCGCCGCGAGCCTGAAGGCGACTCCGCGCCTTACACGGCCGAAGACCATCGCGTGCTCGTCGAGGAACGCACCGCTCGGGGCGCGCCCGCGATTGATGATGCGCAGGCCGGTGCCGTCGCGCTGCTGCTCGATGGGATGCCCGAGCGCGAGTTCGGCCGGTACGCGCGTGCCGTAGACGAGACTGTGCAGACGGGGCGCGTCGGCGAGGTGGTCACGCACGGCGCGGAGACGGCCGCGCGCACGCTCGGTTACAAGGACGCGGCGGACGCTCACCGCTTTCAGCGCATGCTCGCGGAAGAGAGACGCCTCCGGCCCGTCCAGTTCTACTTCGACGCGGCGGCTGGTCGCTACGGCGAGCGCATGCGCTCTGAAGCTATGGAGGGCGTCTACTACCCCGAGAATCATCTGCCGACGCCCGCGCCTTCCTCTTCCTCATCGCCGGCGCATGACGAGATACGCGGCGCGGTCGAGGGCGCGGACCCGGATGCGGAGCCGACGTTTCGAGACTTCCCCGAAGGGATGGGCGAGTCGAGGGTGCCGCGCTCGGCGATGCCTCAAGTAAAGAGTGTGCATCGCGGCGCGATGGTTCAATTCCTCAAGGGGCGCGGCGTCTCTCACACGCAGGAGGAAGTACCTGCGGGCTCTCTGCGGCCCTCACAGGCTGAGTACAGCCCCGAGAAGGTCAAACGTGCGCTCTCCTTCGACGGCCCCGACCGCGCGATACTCGTCTCGTCCGACAACTACGTCGCCGACGGCCACCATCAATGGTTGTCGGCTCTACATGAAGACCCGTCGCGTCGCATCCCCGTGATTCGACTCGACGCGCCTATCAATCAACTCCTTCTGGAGATGGCGCGTTTTCCGTCCAGTGGCGTCGATGACGCCAGCGCGTAAGTTCTGCGGGGCGCGCGTCCCGCGTATGTGGTCTTCTGCTGAAAGGATCCTCCTGCGATGACACAACAGGCATTCAACCCGGCCAATAGCAACGGCGTCAAATACGTTGACGCCACGACGGAGGCGCTGCGCGTCACGAGCGTTGACGCTGCGGGTGCGGCCGTCTCCCCGGCCACGTCCGCCAACCAAGACACGCTCAATACGAACCTCGGCGCTAAAGCCGACGCTGCGGCGACGACAGACACCGGAACCTTCTCACTCATCGCGCTATTCAAACGCGCCCTTCAGTCGCTTACGACTATCGGCTCGAAGCTGACGGGCGCGGCGAACTATGCCAACAGCCAAGTGACCGCCGGGGTCGCCTCGGGTGTGCTCGTCGCCGCACGCGCCACGCGCCGCGTCGTCACCATCCGCAACCAGGACGCCGCGAACTCGGCATACATCGGGGGGGGTGGTCACGTCCGGCAACGGCTTCCTGCTGAAAGCTGGCGAGTCAATCTCCATTGAGACGACGGCCGCGCTCAACTGCATACGCGCGACGGCGGATGTTCAATTGGCGTACATGGAGATTTACGACTGATGCCGGGGGACGTGATGACAACTGACATCGTGGTCGGTCGCGCTCGCGGTCGAGGTCGCGGGGTGGTCTTGCTGCGCCCTTCTACGCCAGCCGCCCCGCCCGAGAGCAGCGTCTTAGTCTCAGGGGCAGGCAACGCGGACGCGGACGGCACGTACACGCCGAGGGGCACGCTCAACGGGAGGACGTACTATAACCTCGAAGGCGAGCCCGACGACTCGGAGGTCTCCGCAATCCTGTGGAACGGCTTACAGTGGCTCATCACCTTAAATGATGGCTCGGTCGGCTATAGCAACGACGGGGATGTGCCTAACCCGTGGGACGCGGTAGCGTGGAACGCGATTGACGGGCATGAGCCGGTGCCCACTGTAACGGAGGCGTAAGGGAAGACACACGCGCCGCTTCCGGCGATGCCAGCGCCCCGCCCGCCAGCATAAATTCCTAATTTTTCCGGTACTGGTGGAATGAGAGATTCGCCCGCGGTCGTCGTCGTCGGGGTTAACTCGCGGCGGCGCGGGGCTTTAAGGCTTCCGCTCGTCGGCGAGTGCTGCCGAAGGCGACCGGAATTTATGCTGGTTTATGCTGGCAATGCTGGCGATTCCAAGCTTTATATTTTCCGTAGGCGTTCGCCGGTGGATGTTATGGTCGGTCGCCGGTCATTAGATTTACTTATAAATGTCGCCTGGATTAATGAGACTGTGTAATAAATCTTATGTAGCGACGGCCATTAAATCTATCTGGCCGCCGCGCCCGGATGCGCCCGAGCGTCGGACATAAAATCGGGTCGAATTATTGTCCGATTAAGAGTGTGCATTTTCTACAAATCCCATTTCTCACATTTGAGACGGCGGGCGAAGATTCGAGCCAGTGTTTACGCGGGATTTATTCAAAATCACGGTTTCAAGTTTTAGGTTACGAGAAGAGACATTTTCGTGCCCTATCCTGACGAGAAGAGGCCGACGAAAAAGAGAGGGGCGCGCCTCCCGCGTGGAAGCTCGCCCCTCTTCGTCTTAGGCAGCCGCGCCGGGCCCTTACTTGGGCGGCTTCATATCGGAGAGCGCCGCCGGTTTCGTCTTTATGCGAATGTCTCCGCTCGTGGTCTTGAACAAGCTAATCTTTCCCTTGTCGGCCTCGGCTAGTTCCGCCTCAAACTCTTCGCGGGTCTGCCCCGTCATGCGGAGCATTTCGTCAGTGGTCGCTCTCATCCGTTCGGCCTCGACGCGCATCTGTTCGGAGCGGACTTCCAGCCTCGCGTGGAATGCCTTTTTGTCCTCTTCGCTCAGGCTCTCCCATATCCTGTTGACGCCCTCGGCGTCGCGGGCTTGGTAGCGCTCCATCAACTTGTCTATGGTCTTATCCAGCTTCTTCTCGTCCATGCTGTCGCTCCTTTCAAGCGTCTGATTGTAGCTTGCCTGTCAAATTCTCATCGGAGGGGCGCGCATCGATGCGCGCCCCACTCGTTGATCACCTGCACCTGGTGCGCAGGCCGTGACACCGCCGACAGCTCGGGCACGGCCGCCCCTTGTGCCGCCTGACGGTCTCGTAATGCGTCCAGGTGAGAGGCGGGCCGGGCCGCCCCTGCTTCGTTGGCGTATATATGATCATCGTCCTCCCTGCTGCGGCCCGCGCCTTCAGGCCGCGAGCGTCTCCCCGAACTCGCGCCCGTCGCGCGTCGGGGCTGACAGTGAAATGAACTTGAATCGGTTGTTAGTAAGCCCGCGCGCCTCGGACGCGTATCGGCGCAGCACGACCGGCGCGGGCACGCGCGGCGCGAGCTTCGCCGCGAGTATGTCGAGCGCGATCTGCTGCGCGGCGTCTTCGCGCTCGTCCGAAGAGAGGTAGCCGGGAAGCGCGGCGACTATCTCACGCAGGAGCGCGGCAGCCGTCGCGGGGTCGGAGCGAAGTGCGCGGCGCGCGTGCAGGCAGCGCGTGCATTGGAACTTGCCCGGCTTTCCTGCTACGGCCTTCGGGTGGCCGCAGAAGCCGCACGCGGGCCGCTCGACTTGGCGGCGCGGGCGGCACAGGCGGGGGCGCGCGGAGGCGCTCGCGTGGCACGTCCTGCACACGAACAACCTCCCTTTGACCGACATCATCACGCGGCGGCACTTCATGCACCACGCGCGCGTCTCTAGGTCTTCGCCGGGGCGGGCCGGGCCCTCGCCCCGCGCGATGCGCTTGCGGCACGTCGCGGCGCAGCCCTCGCATTTCCAGCGCGGCGACCATCCCGGCCGTTTGTAGCTCTGCGTCCTCATCGGGCGGCGGCACGCGACGCACCACGCGCGCGGGTCAACGCCTTCGACGGTCGGGGCGAGTCTTACGCGCGAGACGTGGGCCGAACAGAAGGCGTGACAGGGGCGGCACGCCCAACCGAGACGGCCCGCACCGTAGACGGCCCGGTGCATCGCTCGGCGGCAGCGTAGACAGTGGGGGCGGCTGCTGTCGCCGCCCCCGTCCTCTGTGGGGCCGCGCGTCGGCGCGACCGGCTTCACGAGTCGCCCCCTTCCTTGTCGCGCCAATAGACGCTAAGAGCGACCTTGAGCACGGCCGGGTGTATCGTCACCTCGTTAGGCTCCGTGAGATGGCCGAGGAACTGCCTCATCGTGTCGCGCAGTTCCGTAGGCGTCTCCTTGTGCTGTATCACGGCGGCGAGCAGCTCGGGCAGCGTCTTCTGTACCTCAAGCGTAAAGACCTTCCCCGGATAATGCCTGAACGTGTATGCCAGAGCCGCTAGCGAGAAGCCGCCCTGCTCGTCGTCCTTCCCTATCCCGTTCCTGTAGAGCTTCACGCCGAAGACCTTCTCGGCCGCGAGCAGCGTGTCGTAGATGCCCTGCGTGATGAAGTCGGGGACGCCCGGCGAGTACATGAGCCGGAGCACGCGAATGGCTGCGGCGTCGTATTGCTCGCCCGCCCCGCTCGGCTCGCTCTCGCCCGCCTCGGCCCTTTCAACGGCCACGCGTAGCCTTTCCCCCCTGTCGTCCGGCGTGCATTGCAGCGCGAGGTGGACGGCGTGGCGCGTGTCGTAGTCGTGGTCTAAGTCTGCGAGTATGACGCGCGCGCGTGCCTCGAAGTCGGCGGTACTCGGCAGCGGGCTAACGAGGTCGTAAAGCTCCTCGCCGCTCTCCGCGCGCCTGACGAACTCCGCAAGCTCTTTGCTGTTCTCGCGGAGCATGTTGTTGATTGTATGGCGCGTCTCTTCGTCGTAGCCCTTCACGTTCGCGACGATGGCGCGCGCTCGGTCTTTAACGGTCGCGCGCCTCTTCTCCTTGCTACCTTCAGCCTTGCCCCTCGTGCTGTCCTTCGTGTTAGATTTCTTGGTGGTCATGGTTCCATCCCTTCAAGGTTGCTGAACTGTGGCCTTGGGGCGGCTGGTGTCTTCAGCACCGACCGCCCCGCTTTCACTTCGGTTGTCCCTCGGTGAACCCTTCTGATGGCCGTGGGGCGCTGTCGGGCGCGCCCCGTTCCCTTCTCTGCTGCTCGGCCTCGCGGGCGTCTATCGCGCCCGTCTCGGCTCGAAACCTTCACGCGTACCAACTGCAATACTTCGGGCGTCCGTCCCACAACGAACAGCACCCATGCTTCATGCTCACGTAGCCGGGGCCGCTCTCGCTGTACCGAACTCGCTTCGTCAGGGCTTCGGACTTCTCAAGGAAGACTCCGCGCCGCGCGACGCGGTTCTCGGCCATGCCGTGCGCCTGCTGCGAGTCGGGTACGGCGTCCTGTGCGATCTCCCGCATCGTGACCGTGCCGGGCGTCGTCGCCGTGACCTGGTAGAACTCGCAATTCGTCTGCTCGTAGCCCCACGAGTAATGGAGCACGTCGCCGACCTTGTAGGAGTGCTGGAAGCCGCGGCGCTGCGCGTTCCGCTCGGCCTTGTACTCTTCGACCTTGCGGCGGCTCTCGATGTACTCGCGCACGTGCTGCTCCCTGCGCTCGGTGCTTCTGTACTGAGTGTGGAGGGCTGGCTTGTTCTGCTTCCCCACGAAGACGAGCGCGCAGGGACGGCCCGCGCTCTCGTAGATGTAGACAACGGCCTCGACGCCCTTCGGCGTGAGCTTGATTGAGCCTTTCGGGATGAAGGACTCGCGGACGGGTGGAAAGCGTCTCATCGGCTGAACCTCCCTTCACGTCGAAGGAAGTTACCGAAGGTGCGCGCCCGGTCGTCGTCGTAGCGCACGGTCAGAGATTCGAGCGCGGCCCAGAAGCCAGCTATGCACTCGTCTGTCGTGAAGACGTGGCGGCGCGGGTCGCTTCCCTTTCGGAAAGCGCCCGCGTTGGCCCTGCGCGTCTGCGTGGTGGAGGTCTTAGGCATCGGCCGTGGCTCCCTTCTCAACGGAGCGAATCACGCGGCGGATACGCTCGGCCGCGTCGGTGCGCGTGTCCCATGAAGTGAAGTCTTCGCCGTCAATGTCTTCGAGGTCGCCAATGACGCGGGCCAGCTCGTCCACGTGGTTGTCGTCGAGCGCGTCGAGCGTCGCGCGCAACTCTTCCGCGAACTCGAAGCGGCTCTCTATGTCGAGGCTGAAGTACTCGGCCTCTAAGCGCCAATCGGCTGCCTTCAGGGTGCGAAGGGCCTCGGCTATCTCGGGCGTGACGTGGCCGAAGACTCGGGGTTGATTGTTGGTGTGGATGTGTGTAAGATTCTGCATGTTCATGTTCCTTTCGTCGTGGTTAGGGCGTGGACTCAAGAAAGCGGCGGGCGTGAGTGGATAAGACTCACGCCCGCCTTTCGCTTTTCAGTGCTGGCTCGTGCGCCTCATCTCGCGCACGGCCCTCAAGAGCAAAATTACTGCTGCCGCGTGCTTACAAGCCATCGGGACGCGACGGCCTCTCGTCGGCGAACCGGCTTCGCAGCCGCATGTGATGAAGGTCAAACCGTCCTTGCGCTCGACGCGGACGGCGTAAGTGTTGTTTTTGATTTTGTTCGTGACGAGCCATAAGCCTGACTCGTGCTTGCGAATGCTCTGCGGCTCTTTGAGAAGCCTGTCGGCTGCCTTCTGCCAGACCTCACGGCGTTGTATCTGAATCATCGTGGTTCTCCTTCTCAAGAAAGTTCGTTTCCGCCTCGTTCTGTGAACAACTCGGAGCGGATAAGGAACCGAGTAGTCGGACAATTGTTAAGCCCGATAGTCACCCGAAGGGCCGTAGCGGAGCGGAGGACTGCGCCGTTCTTTGGCGCAGTTGACGAGGGTTTACAATTGGAAGACTAGGAGGATAAAAAAGATACTCAACCGCAAGTCGCCCTCGGTTACTGCTATTCTTATAAGCCGCTCTTAGGTCTCTTCGGCATGCGCCGCGCCTCCCTTCCCTTCACTCTTGCGCGGCAGTCCGGCCCGTGATAACGTGTGAAACTGCTTGACTAATTCTAACTTCGCGGTGTATATCCGTCAAGGGAAATCCGTGAAGTAACTGTACAGGTTTCCCGACTATGACAAAGAAAAAGACCGGGGGAGAGCCCGACGATCTCATTACCTTGACCGAGGCGGCAGGGCTTCGCGGATATGCAGGTGTCTCGGCCGTCTCGCGGCTCATAGAGCGCGGGCGGCTGCGGGTCTTTGAGAAGTACGGGAAGCGGCTCGTTTCGCGCTCGGAGGTAGAGGCTTTCGAGCCGTCGAAGGGCGGGCGGCCTGCGGCAAAGAAGGGCAAGTGATTAGAGTACGCGCGCCGACGGCGAAGCCGTCAATGCTCTCTCGACGCGCTTGACCGCGCGTCGCTCATCCCGCGGGCTGGCCCCGCGCTAATCCTCCGCGCGAGCGGAGGCGGCATCATTTGAACCGGCGCGCACGAGGCGCGTTCGTCGGGGTACTAGATGGCAGAACGAATGACGATGAACCGCAAACAGTTCGCCGAGCGCGTCGGCATATCAGTTCGCACGCTCGACACGCTGCTCGCCGAGGGGAAGGTCTCCTGCTCGCGCATCGCCTCGCGCGTCCTCTTCACCGAAGCGCACGCCGAGGAGCTGCTCAGGAAGTGCGAGGTCAGGGCGCGCGAGCCCAAGGGCAGACTGCGCGTTAAGGATCGCTGAAAGAAGGACGGAGGTCTTAAGAGGTGAGCCTAATACGCAGGACGCCCGAGGTGAAAGAGAAGGTTACGCTAATCACTCTGAGGGAAGCGGCGGAGATGCTGCGCCTCGACGAGTCCACCATCAGAAAGCGCAGGGCCGGGACTGACTCCCTGACGCTGGTGAGACAGGGCACGGGAAAGCGCCAGCCGATATTCCTCATCCGCGAAGAGGTCGAGGCTCACATACAGTCACTCGTCGAGCACGCGCGAGCGCAGAAGGAACGACCTCTGAAGCTGGTCTATGGCGAGTAGGAAGAAAGGTGGAAAGAAGTGACACGAACGCTGGCGGTGAACATCTGGCGGGAGGGCGACGGCTACGTCTCCCACTGCCCCGAACTCGACATCGCCTCTCAGGGCGACACCGTGGAAGAGGCGAGGACTAACCTACAGGAGGCAGTAGACCTGTTCTTCGAGACGGCCGACCCCTCGGAAGCGGCGGAGCGCCTGAAGGCCGAGATATACGTCACGACGATGGAGGTCAACATTGGGGAGGCTGCGTAGACTCTCCGGGCGCGAGACTTGCGCGATACTCGCAAAGCACGGCTTCGTCCAGGTGCGTCAACGCGGCAGCCACGTGGTGATGCAGAAGCGCGAGAGCGGCTCGACGGTGACGGTCCCGGTGCCCCTGCACCCGGAGTTGCGCACGGGCACGCTGCTCTCGATCATCCGGCAGTCGGGCGTCGCGCGCGCGGAGTTCGAGGCTTGAGCTAAGGCGGCTCGCGAGTTCCGAGAACACACGGCGGGCCGAATCACTTTCAGGGTTCGCAGTCGGGGGCTGTGAGATATGAGTGAAGTGAAGAAGGGCGAGACAACACCGAGCCTCGGAGACAGGAATCCGAACAAGCCTGATGAGATTTGGGCGCTGTGCACTTCTGACGGAAAGTGCCCGCAGCATCCTGAAGGGCGATTTGTGAAGACGGGCACTCCGGGCAAGCTGGCCGCCGCTGGCTTCATACAGCGCTGCGCGACGGTCGCACAAAGGGGGCGGGAGCAGAATCCTCTCACCGCACGCTCCCGGCTTCTTCGTAAGGATGATGATAGAAAATTGCCGAGCGACTCAATCGCGCTCTTAAGTGAGCGCGATGATGATGATGTTAAGAATGGTGTGTCGCCCTTTCGCTGCGGGATATGTGAGAAGGATGATTATAAACAAACTTGGGAAGGTGGCGAGGGGCGCGCGCGCCACCCGCACTTCTGCGATGACTGCGCGCCCTTGGCGGCTCTCGCGTTGAAGCGAGAACATTACGAAGGCCCGAGCGAGGAGCGTGCGGCAATTTACACCAAAATCAAGAGCGTTGTGGACGCGCTAAGACGCCCCAACTCTAACGTGACGGCAGGGCCTGAGATGCCTTTTTGCCTGCTCGCCGAAGAGTTCAAAGGGCGGTATCGCCGCATTTATAAATCATCCTCGTTAAGGGTCGAAAACCCTCACTTCAAGAGCACGATTATCTTCTTCGCGGATATGCCTATTGGCAGGATAGATGATGAAGAGGTTTTAGAGTTTCATAAATCTTTGCTGAGCGGGTCAGGCCGCTGCGCCCCGCTCTCGAAGGCCACGGCCGTAAAAACCATAGAGACGCTTACGCGCATCCTCTTCCGTGCTGTAACCGAAGGTTGGCTCGAAAAGTTACCGGATGCGCTCGGGCCGATGAGTCGCGCTCAACGAGTGTCTGGTCGCATCCTGACATTGGCTCAGAACGGCAACGGGCAGAAGAAAGGAAGCGGGGGAAGGCAGCTACACGATAGAACCGAACGCCTACGCAAAGCTGTAACGGAGGCTGCTCGGCTCATGCGCCCGCCGGCTGATAAGCCTAACCTCCCACTTAAAAAACGACTCGCTAATTGTACGCAACATGATCTCGCAGATGCGCTCAATCTGAAAGCAAAGACAGATGATGACAAACGTCGTCGGATAAAAGATTGGCTGGGAAACGACTGTCGCGTGAGAGAGATGTTTTCAGGCGAACAGAGTTGGTATGCGGGCTTTCAGTTGGCAGTCGTAGCAGGCGATGATGGAAAGTTATCGCCGGAGAAGATTGTCTCAAGCCTGCTTAGCCGTCTTCCTATCTTAGGCTCTCCGAAAAAAAGTTAAAAAAGTAGTCCGTCATAAAACCCGCATAAATGCTGCATTCTTACGGGGGGTAAAACTAATTTCTACCCCCCCCTTTACGGGGGGAGAAACAGTTTCACCCCCCGATTACAAGATTGCTTGCTGCTGTTATAAAGCCAGCGTTGAGGTTGCTTCCCTCAACGCTGGCTTCATTGTTTGCGACAGAAACCCGGCTGGTAGGCCGGGCGTCAACGAGCCGGTTCAGGGGCCGCGCTCAACTTTCTCCGGGCGGATTATAACCCGCCCTCGAAGGCGAGGCTAGAGTCAACCGCGTTCCCTGGCGCGGTGGGTTCTAGTCTTTCGCTTTTCATACTGGAGTAGCAACGTGAGTGTCTTCGCCGCGGCTTGGGCATACAAGCAGCGCATCAAAGTCTCGGGTGCGAAGTTCGTCCTGGTCGCGTTGGCAAACTTCGCCGACTCAAATGGCTACTGCTTCCCCGGCCAGCATACTATCGCGAAGATGACCTCGCTCGACGAGAGGACGGTGCGCTCGCACCTCAAATGGCTTGAGGATCATCACTTCATCCGTCGCAGCCGCGCCCACGATGATAAGGGACGCCGCACAAGCGATGACATTTACCTGCTGGCTCCCCCTGAATGCCTGATACCGGCAAACACACAAGCGGAAGAATCACCCGCTAGTCATTCTGACAAGCGGAAAAAAACAGCGTGTCTATCCACCGCGATTCTGTCAGCGCTAACTCCACCGCGATTCTGTCAGTAGCTCGCCGCTGCTCTGTGGCAGAAGAGAGGGATGCTATTGACGATGAGAGAGAAGACGCGCATCGAAGCTGTGCAAGCGGTCATGGACGGGCGGCTCAGCGTCGCCGAGGCCGCTACTGTCCTCAACCTCTCCGAGCGACAGGTCTACCGGTTGCTTGCCGCCGCCAGAGATGAAGGACTCACCGGGCTGGTTCACGGCAACCATGGGCGCACGCCGTGGAACAAGAGTGACGAGGCGGTGTGGTCGCGGGTGCTGCGGCTCGTGCGTGACCGCTACACGGATGTCAACGACCAGCACCTCTGCGAGTTGTTGGAGCGCAACCATGCCACCCACGTCCATCCGGAGGCGTTGCGCCGGAGGTTGCGCGCCGCCGGACTAGCTCCCAAGCGCAAGCGTCGGCAGCGCAAGTTTCGGCAGCGGAGAGAGCGCCGAGCCGCCGCAGGGATGCTCTTGCAGGTTGACGCCTCGCGCCACGACTGGTTGGAGGGGCGTGGGCCGCACCTCACACTCGTCGGGGCGAAAGACGACGCGACCGGCGAGGTCTGGGCGCAGTTCTGTGAGTCGGAGAGCTGTTGGGCGTACCTCTCGCTGATGCGCACCATCTTCCTTTCGGCGGGTCTGCCGCTTTCGCTCTACAGCGACCGCCACACCATCTTCCACAGCCCGCGCGAGCCGACCGTCATCGAGCAACTAGCCAACCAGAAGCCACTGACACAGTTCGGGAGGGCAATGGAGGAGTTGGGAGTGAGTATCATCAAAGCCTACTCGCCGCAGGCTAAGGGAAGGATCGAAAGACAGTGGGGCGTCTTTCAAGATCGGCTCGTCGTAGAGTTGCGGCTTGCGGGCGCGCGTACGCTCGAAGAAGCTAACCGGGTGCTCGCTCGCTTCCTGCCCGATTACAACCGCCGCTTCCGCGTGGCACCGCGCGAGCAGACGGCGGTGTGGCGCAAGTCCCCTGCGGCGCATCAACTCGACCGCGTCCTGTGTCTGAAGGAGTCGAGGGTGGTGGGGCGCGATCACGTCGTCAGCTTCGAGGGGTTGGCCTTGCAACTCAGGTCAGAGAGGAAGTACTTCTCACTGGCGCGGCAAAGAGTCGAGGTGCTGCAACTCAGAGACGGGAGCGTGGAAGTCCAGCACGAGCATCAGACGGTGACGCGCTTCACGGCATCCACTATTGCTCGACTCATCGGGAAGAATGACGGTGCTCAGAAACGGGTTGCATAATCAACCACGGCTACTGACATAATCGCAGTGGCGTTAACTGTCATTTTCGCGGTGGCTCAACACCAAATAGTTATTGATTAATCCACCGAATCGTACGACAGGCGCTATCCCGCGTTGAGAGGCCCGAGACAGCAGCCGCGCGCCCTCATTTCTCCCTGGGCGCATTGGAGAAGAGCGACGACAACACCGTCAACAGGGCCGCCACTCCCGGCATCAACAGAAACAA
>JBJMGR010000326.1:0-38461 GCA_045807805.1 Pyrinomonadaceae bacterium
GATTAAGGACGCGGGAGCCGACACCATCCCCGGCAACGCGGACGACAAGACTGACACGGCCGTCGCGACCTTCCTCGTCGGCAACGGCACCAGCACGCCCGGCACGAACGTGGTCTGGTTCGTCAACCCCTCCGCCCCTTCGGGCGGCGACGGGCGTCTGACGAATCCCTTCAACTGCTACACGGGCGGCGCGGCCTCCTGCTTCTCGCAGACCGCCGCCGACGACCCCGGCGACACAATCTTCCTCTACTCCGGCGCGCACAATGGCGGCTACGCGCTGCTCGCAAGCCAGAAGCTCGTCGGGCAGGGCGCGTCCGACACGCTCGCGAACATCTCGGGCCTGACCGTACAGACTTACAGCGACGCGCTACCCGCGACGAGCGGCGCGAGCCCGACCATCACGACGACGAACGTCAACGCCGTGCCGCTCCCCGCGGGCGCGGGCAACGCCCCCCTTCTGCGCGGCTTCACGGTCGGCAACACGGGCACGGGCACGAAGATATCCGGCACGACCTTCGGCACGCTAACAGTCGGCAACAACACGACGCCCGACGTGACCCTCAACGGGACGGGTAAAGCACTCGACCTGACGACGGGCGCATTCGCCGCCTCCTCCGCCTTCGCAAGCGTGACGACCACTTCGAGCGCCACGCAGGGCATAAGCCTTGCAGGCGTCACGGGCACGGTCGCGTTCGGCTCGACGACCGTCTCGGGCGCGACGACTCAGGGCATACTCATCGGGACGACGACCGCCGCAATCAACTTCGGCAACACTTCGGTGACGGGCGGCAGCGACGGCGTCTCGTTCCAGAATAACTCCGCGGGCACGCGCACCTTCGGCACGCTCGGCGTCTCGGGCGGCACGGGCAGCGCCTTCCTGAGCGGCGCGGGCGGCGGCAGCGTCACGGTCAACGGCGCGGCCACGCTCACGAGCGCGGGCGACGTGGTCAACATCGCCAACTCCACGAACGGCTCGGCGGTAAACTTCGCGGGCGGCGCGACCGTCACGAAGACGACGACGGGCGGCAACGCCGTCAACTGGTCGGGCACGAACACGGGCGCGACGCTCACCTTCGCCACGCTCGCCTTGACGACCTCGAACGGCACCGGCATGAACCTCGCTGGCGGCGGCACTATCAACGTCACGAACGCGGCCGGAAGCTCCATCAGCACGACGGGCATCGGCGCGCAGGTTGCCCCGGCAATCAGCGCCACGGGCGTCGCCGTCGGCATGAACTTCACGACCATCGCCACGACCAACAGCGGCGGCACGGGCATGTCTCTCTCAAGCGTCACCGGCTCGCTCTCGACCGGCACGACGAACATGCAGAACCCGACGGGCATCGGCATCTCCGTCGCGGGTTCGAGCGCGACGCTCGGCTTCGGCACGACGACCGTCAACGGCGCGGGCTCGACGAGCATCTCGCTCGGCGGCGCGGGCACGGGCGACTCGGGCGCCGCCACCTTCGGCGCGCTCTCGGTCACGCCCGACTCGGGCCAGCGCGGCATACTCGCGCAGCAGAACACGGGCCTGATAACCGTGGCCTCCGGCACCGTCACGACGACCAACAACACCGCCGTCGAGATCAGGGGCACCAGCTCGGCCAGCCGCACGCCGCTCAACATACAGCTCACGACCGTCAACACGACCGGCGGCAGCACCGCCCCCAACGGCATCGTCCTGACCGACACCTCTTCGTCGGGCGCTCCGGGCGGCTTCCGAGTGCTCGGCACCGGCGGCACATGCACCTCCGCGACCCCGACCTGCACGGGCGGACGCATCACGGCCACCACCGGCGCCGACGCGGGCGCGACCCCCTCCGACACGGCCACCTACGGCGGCATCGGCGTGCGCATGCACAACGCGGCGAGCGTCGTCTTGACGCGCATGCACATCGACAACCACCCGAACTTCGCCATCCGCGGCATCGGCGTCGCCGACTTCACGCTCGACACCTGCGTCGTGGACGGCGACAACGGCACCAGCGCCTCGGCCGACGACGACACGCTTCAGAACGGCGAGGACGCCATACGCTTCACAGACCTGACGGGCGCGGCCTCGATTAGCAACGGCTTCGTCGCGGGCGGCTTCGAGGACACCATCCGTGTTGACACCGGCACGGGCTCGCTCAACCGCCTGACCATCACCAACTCGACCATCGGCGGGCGCACCAACAACGGCACGAGCATGGATGACGGCCTCCACGTCACGTCGCGCAACAGCGCCACGGTGAACATCACCGTCACCGGCACGACCTTCACGACGGGCCGCGGCGATGTCTTCCAGCCGCGCGCCGTCGGCACATCCAACATGGATGTCGTCTTCCGCAGCAACATCGTCAGCAACAACCACCCGGCGGTTGTGACGGGCGGCGGCGGGTCGTCCTTCACCTCGACGACGAACAGCCCCGGCGTCTTCAGCTACGAGATCGCCTGCAACAAGTTCTTCGACAACCAGAACGCCGCGGCGAACGCCGGCCTGCGGACGCACATGCTGAGCGTCTTCAAGGGCGCGCCCAGCACCGGCCAGATGAACGGCACCATCTTCAACAACACCTTCGGCACGACGGGCGTCGCGGGCTCCGGCTCCGGCCCCGCGTCCGACGCCATGGACGTTGAGGTCAACGGCGGCGGCTCGGGCACGGTGCTCATCAAGAACAACGTCATCCGCCACTACGACGAGGCGGGCATCAAGCTCATCGCCAACGACGGCAGCTCCACCATGAACGCCACCGTCATCGGCAACACGACGCTTGAGCCCGACGCCAACGGCGGCTTCGGCCTCTACGTCGAGGCGGGCGCGACCGCCACCGACAGCAACACCCTCAACGTCCGCATCGGCAGCGCGACCGTCGCCGCAGAGAAGAACGACTTCTCCGCGGGCGACCTCTTCAACGCCAGCGACGTGTTCATCCAGACGGCGGGCGGCGCCAACACGGCGAAGGTCAACCTCTCGCGCGCGGGCTCGGCCTCCGGGACGATTCCGGCCGTGATTGACGACGACAACGTGAACCCCGCCGCCACCAACACGATCAATGCGGGCACCGTTAACCTCGTGAACACGACGCCCGCGACGCCCACGGCGATTAACGAGTCGTGCTCACCGCCTCCGGGCGCAGAGCTTGGCGGCGACGGCGGCGGCGGCGACATCCCCGATGTCACCCCGACGGACGGCGGAGGCGGCTTCGCGCCCGTCGCGCCCGTAACGCCGACGCGCGGCAACGTCACAAGCGCCCCGTTCGTGAGCGTGCGCCCGTCCACCATCGGGACGGCCGCGCCGCGCACGACTGCGGCGGCGACGACGCCCGCGAGAACGACCACGACGGCCGCGGCCCCGACGACCACGAGCGGCAGGACGACCACGAGCGGTGTCCTCACGCCTGTCATAAACGGCGCGGGCGGAACGGTCTCGGTCAACATCGGCACGCTCGCCCCGAGCGACTCCGTCACCATCACCTTCCAGGTGGTCGTTGACAACCCGTACACGGGCGGCCCGAACGTCTCGAACCAGGGCACGGTATCCGGCACTAACTTCACCACGGTCAACGGCGTCTCGACATCCGTGCCCAACACGGACGACCCGGCCGTGGGCGGCCCGGCCGACGCGACGCTGACGCCGATCAACTTGGCGCTCATACAGGTCAACGACGCCAAGGAGCCGGAGCCCGCGACAGGCACGTCGCAGATGCTCTTCACCCTGACCAGCTCGGCCGCTGCGGGCGCGGGCGGAATCACCGTCAACTACTCGACGGCCAACGGCGGCGGCAACCCGGCGACGGGCGGCGCTTCCTGCGACGGCACGAGCGACTACATAACAGCCTCGGGGACGGCCACCATCCCGTCGGGCTCGACGACAACGACGATACCCGTCACCATCTGCGCGGACGCCGTCGCCGAGACGGACGAGACGTTACTCGTGAACATCTCGTCGCCGTCCGCTGGCAACATCGTAGACAATCAGGCCACCGGCACGATCACCGCGAACACGGCCGGCACGTTTGTTATCTCGGAGTTCCGCACGCGCGGCTCGGCTGGCGCGGGCGACGACTTCGTCGAGCTTTACAACAACTCGAACTCGCCTCTGACCGTCGCGTCGTCCGACGCCTCGGCCGGCTACGGCCTCTACAAGACGGGCGCGGACTGCAACGCGACGCCTGTGCTCATCGCCACCATCCCGAACGGGACGGTCATACCGGCGCGCGGCCACTACCTGCTCGTCGGCTCGACCTACTCGCTCGCGAACTACGGCGGGGCGGGCGCGGCCGCCGGTAACCAGACGCTCACGTCCGACATAGAGGACGACCACAACGTGGCGGTCTTCTCGACGGCGAACGTCGCCAACATCTCGTCGGCCAACCGGCTCGACGCGGCGGGCTTCAACTCCAACTCGGGCGCTGTCTGCGATCTCATGCGCGAAGGCACGGGCCTCGCGCCGGTCGGGGCGCAGAGCATCGAGTACTCGTACTTCCGCAAGGAGTGCGACTTCGCGGGCGGCTGTCAGGCGGCCGGCAACCCGAAGGACTCGAACAACAACTCGGCCGACTTCATGTTCGCCGACACGCAAGGCACGTTCATCGCGGGCGTCGAGCAGCACCTCGGAGCGCCGGGGCCGGAGAGGAGCACCTCGCCGATACGTCGAGACAACGCGGGCGTACTCGTCCCGCTCTTGGACGGCACGAAGGCGTCGTCCGCATCGCCTAACCGCGACCGCACGTTCACGCCCGCCCCGCCGACGGCACCGAACGGCGTGCTCTCCATCCGTCGAAGGGTGCAGAACACGACGGGCGCGACCATCACGAGGCTGCGCTTCCGCATCATCGAGTTGACGACGTTCCCGAGTCCGGGCGGCGGGCTAGCAGACCTCCGCGCGATAACCTCGTCGGCGGTCGTCATCTCGGGCATCACCGACCCGGCGACGTGCGCCTCTACGGGCACGCCGACGACCGTGCCGTGTCAGGTGACGGCTCAGGCGACCGTGCTTGAGACGCCGCCCGCGCAGCCCAACGGCGGCGGCTACAACTCGACGCTCTCCGTGACGCTGCCCGGCCCAGGGTTAGCCAACAACGCGAGCATCGACGTGAACTTCGCCCTCGGCGTCGTTCAGGGCGGCACCTTCCGCTTCTACATCATCGTAGAGGCGCTTCCGTAAATCGGCCCCGGCCGAAAGAGGCCGGGCCACAGACGAGAGAGCCCGCCACGCATCGATGCGTGGCGGGCTCTCTCGCTTATGCGCCGGAAGTTAAATGACGGTTTAGACGGCGCTCTCCCTTAACCGTCCCTACTCTTCAACCGAGCCAGCGCAGCGCGTCCGCGCCCGCGCCGTGCGCCCCGCCGCCGCCGACGACCTTTATGAAGTAGTCTTCGAGCGAGAGCGCGTCGCCTTCGTCCGGCGCGCCGCCTACGCTGATGCCGCGCCGAAGCTCTTCGAGCGGCCCCGCCGCGACGAGCCGCCCCTCGGAGATGATTGCGATGTCGGTGCAGAGTCGCTCGACGATCTCCAACACGTGCGACGTTAAGAAGACCGTCAGCCCGCGCGAGGTCAAGCGCGAGAGCAAGTCCTTGAGCGTCCGCGACGCTATCGCGTCCACGCCCTCGAAGGGCTCGTCCAGGAAGAGAATTTCCGGGCGGTGTATGAGCGCGCACGCGAGCGCGAGCTTCTTCTTCATCCCGTGCGAATACTCTACGACGAGTCGGCGCGGCTCGTCGTCAAGCTCCATCAGCTCAAGCAGCTCGCGCGAGCGCGGGGCTATGTCCTCGCGCCCGAGCCCGTACATGCGCCCCGTGAACGAGAGCATCTCCGCGCCCGTCAAACGCTCGAACAGATTCAGGTCTTCGGGCACGACGCCTATCCGCCGCTTGACCTCGTTCGGCACCGAAGCGATGTCGAGGCCGAGCACGCGCACGCGCCCGCTCGTCGGCGCGAGCAGTCCCGTCAGCATCTTTATCGTCGTGGACTTCCCCGCCCCGTTCGGCCCGAGGAAGCCGAAGAACGAGCCCGCCGCGACGCGCAAATTCACGCGGTCAACGGCCGTGAAGTCGCCGAAGCGTCGCACAAGCTCGAACGTCTCTATGGCGGGCGCGCCGTTCGTGCTGCTCAAACGACGGTCGCCCGCGACAACCTTTGCCTCTTCGTTCATCGTTTAGTTTGTAAGCGCCGCGCGTCCGCGCGGTCAAGCGCGAGCGCCGCGCCCCGCGTAGAACTCCGCGACGCGCTTCGCCATCTCCAAGACCTTCGCGCGCAGGCTCACGGGCTCCAACACCTCGACCTTCGTTCCGAAGCCGAGCGCGAGCCCGCACGCATCCTCCTCGAACTGGAAGCGCATGCGGACAGTCGCACGGCCCTCCGCGTCCGGCTCCGACGCCTCTTCGACGCGCGAGAAGCGGCCCGCGTAGTAGAGCATGGGCACGACCGACTTGTGCGCGCGCAAGGTCGCGAAGTAGCGCGGCATCTCCGTCTTAAAGCGCGCGATTGACGCGGCCCAGTGTGCCGCGAGGTCGAAGCCTTCGGGCCTCGACGCCTCCTCATCCGAGAGGCGCGCCGAGCGCACGCGCGAGACGCGATAGCTCCGCACGTCACGTCCATCGGGGGCGACCGACGCGACCAGATACCACACGCCGCCCTTCGCCACGAGCCCGAGCGGGTCAACCGTAAGCTCCGCGTCCGGCTGCTCGCATCCGCGCGCGTACGCGAAGTGAAGCCTGCGCCCCTGCCACACGGCCTCCTGAATCGTGCGCAGGTGCGGCGCTCGCTCCTCCGTGCTGCCCCAACCGGCCGCGTCAACGTGTATGCGCTGCCGCGCGTACTCCGCGAGCGCACGCGAAGCCTCGGGCAGAGCGGCGAGGAGTTTGACGTGCGCCGCGTCAGCGGCCTTATCCAGACTCAAATCCGATAGAAGGCGCGAGGGCGTCGCCGCCGTAAAGAGCGACCGAATCTCCGCGTCCTTCAGGCCCGTCAGGTTCGTGCGGTAGCCCTCGACGAGCGCCCAACCGCCGCCCGCGCCGCGCTCCGCGACGACGGGCACGCCCGCAATCGAGAGCGCATCCATGTCTCGATGAATCGTCCGCTCCGAGACTTCGAGGCGGCGCGCAAGCTCCGCGGCCGTCAGCCTCCGGTAGATTTGCAGGAGCAGCATGATGGAAAGCAGTCTGTCGGCGCGCATCCCCGTCCCCCTCCGCTCGGGCGAAATAAATTTCGAGGCCGCCAAATATGACACAGGGTGTCAGGAACCGCCGCATATCTTATACCCGAAAGCAGTCAGCTTTCAGCTTTCAGCTTTCAGCCAGACAAGGCTCGCAAGGTTTGGGTTAACCCGCTTCCAGCGTCACAGGGGTTGGCTTAAAGCTGAACGCTGAGTGCTGATAGCTTTCAAGGGAGATTTCGGGATGAAGAGTCTTGAAGGGAAGGTTGCTGTCGTCGCGGGCGCGACGCGCGGAGCGGGGCGCGGGATTGCGTGCATGCTTGGCGAGGCGGGCGCGACTGTCTACTGCACGGGCCGCGGCACGCGCGAGCGGCCGAGCACGACCGGCGTCTACGCGGGGCGGCCCGAGACGATTGACGAGACGGCGGAGATGGTCTCGGCGCGCGGGGGCGTAGGGCTGGCCGTTCGCACAGACCACTCCGACGAGTCGCAGGTCGAGGCTCTATTCAAACGAGTCGCCGAAGAGCACGGGCGGCTCGACGTGCTCGTCAACGACATCTCCGAAGGCGAGCAGCATGAGTGGAAGCCCTTCTGGAAGCTCTCGACCGAGAAGGGCCTGCGCATGCTGCGGCAGGGAGTTGACACTCACATCATCACGACGCGCCACGCAGCGCCCTTGATGGTCAAGCGCAAGGGCGGGCTCATCGTCGAGATAGGCGACGGCGACGGGCTCTACCATCGCGGCTCGCTCTTCTACGACCTCGTAAAGGTGACCGTCGCCCGTCTCGCATACGCGTGGGCCGAGGAGCTTCACCGGCACCGCGTCGCGTCGCTCGCCCTCACGCCCGGCTTCATGCGTACGGAGACGGTGCTCGAACATTTCGGCGCGACCGAGGAGAACTGGCGCGAGGTCGCGGAGAGGAGCACGAAGGCGCGCGGCTACGGCTTCGCGGGCTCGGAGACTCCGTTCTTCGTCGGGCGCGCGGTGGCCTCGCTCGCGGCCGACCGTGAAGTGCTCGGCAAGTCGGGCGGGCTCTACAGCTCTTGGGGACTGTCGGAGGAGTACGGCTTCACGGACGTTGACGGCTCGCGCCCGCACTGGTGGAGCTACTTCTCCGAGCACTTCCCACAGATGCTCAACGCGAAGCCGCGCACGGGACTGCGCTGGACGATAGAGCGCGTGGCCGCCGATGAGAAGAAGGCGGAAGGCAGTAGGCAGTAGGCAGTCAAGACGCGCAAGCGTTTCGACTGCCTACTGCTTTTCGCTTACTTTTTTCTGCCTACTGCCTACTGCCTTCCGCCTACTGCCTACTGCCTACTGCCTTCTGCCTTCTCTCTTTCACCTCCGCTGCGCGACGTAACTGCGGCGGGTCTTGACGGCGAGTTTGCCCTGTGACTTCTCGACGGCGGGCGAGACCTTTATGCGTAGCTTGCGCGTGGTGCCGTCGTGCTTGCGATTGGTCGGGACGTAGCCCATCTGGTAGCGCGTGCGCAGGTGCTCGACGAGCGTGTTGAATGTCTTGTCCAAGTTCTCAGGCTTATCATCCAAGACTTCGCCGCCCGTCTCTTCGGCGAGGTCGTTGACGCGGAGCGTGCTGAGCTTGAAGATTTTCGCGACGCCCGTCGCGGTTCTCATCATGCCGCTCTCCATGCGCTGCCCGGCGCTGCGCGGGATGAGACCGCAGACGACACTGCCCGACTCGAAGACCTCTCGCTTCGCCGCCGCGCCCGAAGGGCCGTCCTCGCAGTCGAAGTTGCTTGTCACGCCCGTGATGACGATTATCACGCGGCGACCCGTGGGGTTCCCGGCCCTCTCCATGTACAGGGCCGCCTCGAAGAAGGCTTTGTTCAGACAGTGATTGGCCTCCTCGTCGTGGCCGGGCACACGGTCGAGCGCGTCCGAAACTCTTTGACGGTCGCGCGTGAAGCCTTCGACTAAGTCAACCGAATCGTGGTAGGCCATCACGGCGACTTCGTCCGAGGGCTTGAGGCGCGAGACCGCGTCGCGCGCGGCGTGGCGCACGTTCTCGCCGAAAGGGTCGAGGCAGCCGCCGCGGTCGATGAGCAGTATGACGGAGAGCGGCATGCTGTCCTGACCGAAGTGCGTAATCTTCTGCGCGACTCCGTCTTCGGTGAGCGTGAAGTCTTCGGGCTTGAGTCCGCCCACGACTCTTCCGGTCTGCTTCCGCAAGACGAGCGCGTCGAGGACGACCAAGTCAACGTCCGTCTTAATAACCTCGTCGGTCTTGACGGCCTCCTCTTCGCCTCGCGGCGCGGTCGCGTCGTTAGGCTTTACGACTCTGGGGCGCGACTGCGGCGAGGCGGGGCGCGTCGAGATAGTTGCGAAGGCGAGGGGCAGTGCTACAAGTGCGAGCGCGGGCAAGAATCTTCTCATGGGGTTTGCGTCCTTCCGTGTTCACTCGCGGCGAGGCTTCGCCGTGGCGAGAGTTTTTATGGGGGCCGAGGCCGCAAGCGGGGCGTGGGCCTCGAAAGTCACGACTGACGCTTTTACTTTCGCGCGAAGCGGGAGCAAGGGACGTGCCCGAAGCGTCGCGCGACCACTTCAAGGCGAAAGACGGATGAACAGCTTTGTGCGGGAATGCGAAACCGTGCAGGCCCGACACCATTTCGTCGGCGGATAGAGGTTGAGGATGACGCTCGGATGTGAAGTCGAAGGCGGGCGTCAGTCTCTTAGAAAGGGGCGCGCTTCGGTCGAGCGTACGTGCGTGGGGAAGTCTCTGTGCGTGCTCATGAGGAATGCCGTCGAGCTTGCGCGAAGGGCGTTGCCGTGTGTCGCGAGCAGTCGAACCATCCGGCTGAAAACGTCCGCGCCGTAGTAGTAGCCGTCGCTTAAGGAGATGAGCACGTCCGCCGTGTGGCGCACGCGCGGCGAGTAGATTGACTCGTAGAGATTCGCGGGCGCGTCCGGGTATTCGTGCCGAAACGTGCGCGCGAGCCACGCCGCGTCCCGTACGAAGCCGCGCGCGTCCGCGAGCCCTTCGTCGCCGAGCGCACGCACAACGTCGGAGAGGCCGAGCGGGTCTCCGTCGCGTTGTTCGTAACTGTAGAACGTCTCGCCGCCGCGCTCCTCGCGACGTATACGCGCGACGCCGCGCGCGCCCGCGACGACGACGGCCGCGCCGTCTGACTCGTCGCGGCTGACGCTGAAGTCAACGCCTTCGAGTTGCCGTAGCGATTCCGAAAGCTCCGCTCTGTCTGTCTCCTCGCCGCAGTAGAGTGCCGCATAGCCGCACAGCCCGAAGCCGGGCGCGGAGACTCTGCGCCGACCGCGCGGCCGACGCATGTGGCTCACGACCTCGTAGCCCGAGCGCTTCAGGTGCGTGAGCAGATGCACGCGCCGGTTCTCTTCGAGGTTCATGCCGTGGTCGGAGAAGAGCACCATCTCCGTCTCCGAGCCGCACTCGGCCTGTATGTCGCGCAGCAGCCGGTCGAGCGAGCGCAGCGCGACGGTCAATCGCTCGGGGCCGCCTATGTGAAGCAGCCCGTCGGTCGCCTTGAGGAAGCCGAAGAAGTCGCGGGTGGGCGGAGTTGAGCGGAAGCGTTCGCGGAAGCGCCGCATGTCCGCGTGCCAGACGGCGTCGGTCGCGACGTAGATGAGGAACTCGAAGGCGAGCGGCTCCTGATAGTCCAGCTCGTCCATGTACGAAGAGGGAATCTTGTCGGGCGTGCGCCAGCCTATGTACTTGCGCACGCCGCCGCGAAGCTCGCGCGCCTCGCGGTCGAAGTAGAGGCTCTCGTAACCGTTGGGCGGCGTCGCGCCGAGCATCTGCGCGAGCGCGACGTTCGTGAGCGTCGGGAACGGCGAGAGGAGTCGCGTGGGCTCACGGAAGTTGTCGAAGAGGCCGCGCGCGCGCGCCTGCGTCACAACGTCGAACGGGACGCCGTCGAGACAGAGGAGCAGACGGCGCGGCCGCGTCTGCGACTTCACGACGCGCAGCGTCGTGCGGCTCTCTACCTTCGGCGCGCCTTCGGTCTCGGCCAGCATCGGCGTCGGGTCGTGCGAGGGGCAAACTTCACTCATAAGAACCTTCCCTGCCGGTTAACTTTCGTCGAGACTTCCCTGCTCGTTGATGTTACTAAGACTCGCACGCTCGTTCCGTCTTACTGAGCCCGCTCGCTCTTCGACTCGCTCGCGGCCTCGTCGCCCGAGGCGTTCTCGCCGACCTTGTGCGTCAGCTTGTAGGGCTCCTTGATGCCGCGCTTCGCGTCCTCGTGCGAGTCGAAGAGGTCGGGGAGCGCGAGCACTGCCTTGTACTGGGTCAGCGCCTCTTCGCGCTTGCCCGCAACGTCGAGAGCCTGCGCCGCACGCAGCCGCGCGCGCGTCACCATAGAGCTTTCGGCGTTCGGCAACGTGGCCGCCGCGAGCATCTCCTTCGCGGCGTGCTCGGGCTGTCCCGCGACGAGCAGGGCCTCGCCGTAGTTGTAGTGAACCAGGTCGAGCGGCGGGCGCGGCGACGCGGGACCGCGCTGCGGCGCGAGCAGCGCGTCGAAGACTGCGAACGCCTCCGCCTCGGTCTTCTTCGCCGCCTCTGGGTTCGACGCGCGCTCGACTTCGGCCTGCGAGACTAAGGCGTCCGCGGCCTCCATCTTGAAGAGGTAGTTGCGCGGATACTTCGTCGCAAGCTCGTTGGCGTAAGTGTAGGCGTCGCGGAAGCGCCCCTCGCGCTTCAAGAGCGCGATGAGCAGAGACTTCGCGTCGTCGCGCGCCCAGTTGCCTTCGCGCGCGACCTGTTCGAGCGTGGCGAGCCCGCGCTTCTTCGAGCCTCGGAAGCCGCCGATGGAGGCGAGTATCTTGACGGGCAGAGGCAGCGCGCCGACGACGTAGTCGTACATTCCGACCGTCACCTTTGCGTCGGTGAAGGTCGGGTCTATCTTGAGCAGGTCGCGGTGGTGGTCTACGGAGTCGTTGCCGTTCCGAAGCGCGGACATGAAGCTGCGCTCGACCATGCTGCCCCACGCGGCCTTTAGGCCCTCGGACGCGCCGAGGTAGTAGAGCGCGTCCACGTCCTTCGGGTCTCGCACGAGCCGGTTATCGCAAATCTCCTTCGTCCTGCGCGTCAACTCCTTGAACTCGTCAGCGGTCTTCGTCTCGCCCTTGTCGTTCTTGTCCTCTTTGTAGAAGCCCTCGTTGTTGTAGAGTGAGGCTTGGAGTCGGCGCGACTCGTTGAGCGTCCGCAGCCAGAGGCCCGCAGCGAGGAACTGGTACCCGGCTGGGTGGTTGGGGAACTCGCGCGTCATCTCCGTGAAGTGTCGGCGCGCGCCCTCGTAGTCGAGATTGTAGAGCGCGTCGAAGCCCTCCCTGCGAAGCTCGTCGAAGCGCTTGCGGTCGAACTCCGCGGGCGTCGCGGCCGTAGTCTTCTCGGCCGCGGCCTTCTGCCCTTGCGCGTCCGCCGCGACCTTCTTCGTCTGCGCCGAGGTGCTTTGCGCCAGCGTCGCCGTCAGCGTGATAGTCAAAAGCAGTTTGCAGGTGTTCATAACTCTCTCTACTCGTAGTCTGTGCCTGGCCCGAACCGTTTAAATCATTCCTCGAAAGCTTCGAGGTACTTCACGCCCGCGCCCGTGTTGAATAGCACGACGCGCTCGTCCCGTTTTACTTCGCCGCTCTCGATTAACTTCCGAAGCGCGGGAAGACACGCACCACCCTCCGGCGCTACGAACAGTCCCTCGGCCGCGCCGAACTCCTTGACCGCCGCGAGCAACTCTTCGTCGCTCACCGCGACGGCCGCGCCGTTTGAAGCGCGCAGCGCGTCGAGTATCAGGAAGTCGCCGATGGCCTTCGGCACTCTCAGGCCGGATGCGACCGTCGCCGCGTCGCGGAACTCTTCGGCGTGGCGCTCGCCTCGCTCGAAGGCACGGACGATGGGGGCGCAGCCCATCGGCTGAACGGTGACCATGCGCGGGCGCTTGCTCCCGATCCAGCCCATCGCCTCCATCTCGTCGAAAGCCTTCCACATGCCGATGAGGCCCGTGCCGCCACCCGTCGGGTAGACGACCCAGTCGGGAAGCTCCCACTCCAACTGCTCCGCCAATTCATAGCCGAGCGTCTTCTTGCCCTCGACGCGGTAAGGCTCCTTCAGGGTCGAAACGTCGAACCACCCTTCCGATTCTTTGCGCCGCGCGACCTCCGCGCCGCAGTCGGTTATCAAACCGTCGATGAGCGTGACGCGCGCGCCCGTCTGTTCGCACTCGACGACGTTCGCGCGCGGCGTGTCGCGCGGCATGAAGATGTGCGCTTCGAGTCCCGCGCGCGCCGCGTATGCGGCGAGCGCGCCCGCCGCGTTACCCGCCGAAGGAACCGCGAGCTTGCGCGCGCCCAACTCCTTCGCCAACGTCACGGCCGCGGCCATCCCGCGCGCCTTGAAGCTCTGCGTGGGGTTCTGCGACTCGTCCTTCACGTAGAGTTCCTTCAAACCCAGGCGTTCGCCCAGACGCGACGCACGCAAGAGCGGCGTCCATCCTTCTCCGAGCGACACGATATCTTCTTCGCGCCCGGCGGGCAGCACTTCGAGGTAACGCCACAGGTCGGCCCTTCTTCCCTTCAAACTCTCTTTCGTCAAAGTGCGCGCCGCGGCCTCTAAGTCGTAGCGCACGAGCAGCGGCTTGCCGCACACGTTGCAGAGGTTTTGCAACCGCCGTGCCTCGTGCATCGCGCCGCACGCGGCGCACTCAAGATGCGTGACGTTCATCCCCGCCCCCTTCTCACAAAATGGATTTTCCCCGTGTAAATGACGATATTCGGCGCGGAACGACGACGAAATCAAGCCTTCTCCGGCCCTACTTTAAGCCCCCCGCGCCCGCCCATCGGATGTTACCGTGATACTTTAAACTCTCTCACAACGCCGCGCGAACCGTCAGGTGGAGTGCGCCTGCTGCGCCCCGCCGCGTGGGGCAAAGAGAGAGGGTCGCCGGACGGCAAGCAGCGCCCGTCCGGCGACCCTCTCTCTTAACGTCTCGAAGACGTGTGTTTCGATTCGCGTCCCTTCTCCTACTTCACTTCGTGCAGCAGCCACGCGAGGACGGGGTGCTCTACCTCGTGCAGGTGGTCTCGCGAGAAGACGTGGTCAACGTGGCCGTAGTCCGCGCGGTAGTTCGTCGTTATCTCCGCGTTCGAGAGCAGCGCGGCCGTCTCCAACATCTCCGGGCCGAACCCGTGCCCGCCCGCGAACATGAGGACAGGGCCGTCGAAGCTTTGCAGGTTGTTCGTGAAGGTTCGGTCGCCCGCGAGGCTGCAACTCACGTCGCGGATGGTGCGTGTCGCGACGTAGTCAACGAACGTGCGTATGTTGGCGTGAACCAGCGGCTCGTCCGCGTAGGTGAGACTGTCGTTCGCGACGCTCCCCGCGAGGAAGTAGTAGCCGGGGCGCGGCGTCGTCGGCCCGACGGGCGGTGCGCTCATCACCGCCACCCACGCGCGGTGGTTCGTGAAGCCCTCAAAGCCGGGCACAGGCGATGGGTCGTTGGGCGCGACTTCGGCGAGTTGGCTCAGGAGCTTGAAGCCCGGCGTGTTCTGGCCGTCGTAGTAGAAGCCGTTCGCGAGTTGGTTGTCGAAGAACGCGCAGAAGCCCGCGTTGATGGCGCGCGTCTCCGGGTTCGTCGTGTAGAGCGACCCTTCGATGAGTATCGCCCCAGCGTAGTCCTGCGGGCGCTGGTTGATGACCGCGACCGAGGCGATGCTGCCGAGCGAGAGCCCGCCGACGACGGGCTTCTCGCCGGGGTGCGCGAGCCCTATCTGCCCGCGTATGAATGCAACGTCATCGAGTAGAGTCTGCAACCCCCAGCCCGCCATCGCGGAGCAGTCGGCCGCGCCCGACTCGCAAGTCCCCGAAGTGAGCCCCTGCACGCGCTGCGAGTAGCCCCACACGTCGAAGCCTCTGTGCGCGAGGAAGCCCGCGAAGGACTTCTTATAGTCGCCGCCGTCGCCGACCTCGTAGTTCTGGAAGCCGCTGCCGAGCGGCGGCAGAAGCAGCAACGTCCCATTCTTCGACTGCCCCTGCGCCTTCCTAACGCGCGTGATGAGGAATCGGTCGAGGGGGTGACTGCCGACCTGCACGGTGATGACCGTCTTATTCAAATCGCCCGCGACGGTAGAGGACTCCGTGCCGACTATCTGGTAGGTCTGCGAGTATGTAAGTCGCGCGCACGACAGAAGCGCGAGCAGTAGGATGGCTTTCAGCGTCAACTTCATCTTCTTCTCTCCTTCGTGTGGGTTTGAGGGTTACAGGTCGGCGAGGTTGGGGATTCTACCTTTCTGTTTAGGGCGGCGTTGGGTTACAAGCACGCGCGAGGCACGAGGCGGCCGCCACTGTTCGTGCGCTGGAAATACCTTCCAGCAGTTAAGGCGTAAAGTTCGCGCGAGAAGTATCACCCGGCGAGAATATTTTTTTCGGCGGGCGCGCCGGGAGGCGGCGTGCGGTCGCGTTCGGGCCTGTTTGCGCGCGCCGCCGACCCGGTGCTAGAGTCGGGCCACCGAAGATGGCAATACGCTTGATCGCCCTCGACCTCGACGGGACTCTGCTCAACTCGCGCGGCGAGTTGTCGGAGCGGAACCGCGCGACCATAGGCGCGGCGCGTGCGCGCGGCGCGGCCGTGGCGCTCGTGACGGGCAGACGCTTCCGCGACGCACGCCCGCTCGCGTTAGAACTCGGCCTCGACGTGCCCGTCATCGCGCACAACGGCGCGCTCACCAAACACGCGCACTCGTTAGAGACCGTCTCGGCCACGCTGATGCCCGTCGAGGCCGCGCGCGCGGTCGTGCGAACGGGGCGCGCGCACGGCGCGGACGCGCTCGTCAGCGACGACCACGTCGGCGCGGGCCTGCTCGTCTACGACCAGATAAGCCCCGGTAACACCGCGCTCGAAAAGTACATTGGGTGGTCGCTCCGCGTCGTGGGCGAGGACGCGGCCGAAGCGATACGGCGCGTGCCTTCGCTCGAAGAGTATCTCGACCACGACCCTCTGCACATAGCATTCTCCGGCGGCTGCGCCGCGATGGAGCGACTCGCGGAGGTGATGCGCGCCGAGCTTGGCGCGTCCGTGCGACTGCTGCTCACGCTCTACCCAAAGATGGACTTCGCGCTTCTCGACATACTCAACCCCGACGCGTCGAAGGGCGCGGGGCTTGCGGCCGTAGCGGGTGAGCAGGGCTTGAGGCGTGAAGAGGTGATGGCGGTCGGCGACAACTTCAACGACCTTGAGATGCTCGAATGGGCGGGCACGGGCGTCGTCATGGCGAACGCCGACGCGTCTCTGCGTGAGGGCCGCCGCTTCCACACCACGGCCGCCAACGACGAGGACGGCGTCGCCGACGCGATTGAGAGATTCGTTTTAAACGCGGAGTGCGGAGTGCGGAACGCAGAGTGATGAAAGGCAGGCTGCTTTTCATTCAACGCTCCGCACTATGCACTCCGCATTCATCACTTTCGGAGGAGACTTATGGCTAACCGCATCGCGAACATCAAGACGAACCACGGCACGATACGCTTCGAGCTTCTGGAGGACGAGTCGCCGAAGACGGCGGAGAACTTCAGGCTGCTCGCGGAGAAGGGCTTCTACGACGGCGTGATATTCCACCGCGTCATTAAGGGCTTCATGATTCAGGGCGGCGACCCGACGGGGACGGGACGCGGCGGGCAGTCCGCCTGGGGCGGGCGCTTCGACGACGAGATTAATCGCGGGTCAGCACTCTACCGGGGGGACTACGCGAAGGGCACCGTCGCGATGGCGAACGCGGGGCCGAACACGAACGGCTCGCAGTTCTTCATCATGCACTCGGACTACCCTCTGCCGCCCTCCTATACCAAGTTCGGCCGCGTCATAGAGGGTCAGGACATCGTGGACAAGATCGCCACCTCGTCCACTGACCACTCCGACCGCCCCACGGACGAAGTCGTCATGGAGTCGGTCACGATAGAAAGCGCGGAGTGATGAAGTAATAAGTTCAAAGTTGCAGGCTCAAAGTTGCAGGCTCAAAGTTGGAAGGCTCGACGCCTCTTAACTTTGAGCCTGCAACTTTGAACCTGCAACTTTGACCTTTGAACTTAGCGAAGCGTCTCTTCACTGCGCTCCCGCCGCCTTCAGAAGCTCTACGACCTGCGTCTGGCCGTTCTGCTGCGCGAAGGCGAGGGCCGTGCGGCCGTCCTCGTATTTGGCGTTCACGTCCGCGCCATGCTCGATGAGGAGCTTGACCGTGTTGGCGAGCCCCTTGTTCGAGGCCGCTATCAGCGCGTTGAAGCCTTTGGGCGTGTGCGCGTTCACGTCCGCGCCTTTGGCGATGAGCACGTCGAGCGTGGGCACGCGGCCGTATGCGGCGGCGAGTATGGCGGGCGTGAGCCCCGCGTCGTTGCGCGCGTTCACATCCGCACCCTTCGCGATTAACGCTTCGGCTATCTCGTAGCCGGAGGGGCGCGAGGCGGCGAAGAGCAGCGCCGTCCCGCCTCCGTTGCCGCGCGCGTCCGCCTCGGCCCCACGCGCGAGCAGCAGCTCCACGATGGCGATGTGCCCCTGCGTCGCCGCCTTCATCAGCGCCGTGTCGTTGTTCTTGTCGAGCGCGCGCGCGTCCGCCCCGTGTTCCAGTAGCAGCTTCGCAACGTCCGCGTGCCCGAACCACGAGGCCCAGAGCAGCGGCGTCCAGCCGTCGTCGGCGCGCGCATCCGCCTCCGCGTTCTTACCCAAAAGTGCGTCCGCTATCTCCGCGTAGCCGTTCGCCGCGGCGAAGGTGAGCGACGTGCGACCGTCCTTGTAACGCACGTTCGGGTCTGCGCCGCCCGCGAGCAGCGCGCGCACGACCGAGAGCTGCCCGTTCGACGCGGCGAAGATGAGCGCCGTGCGACCGTCGGGCGTCTTCGCGTTCGCGTCCGCGCCGCGACCTGTGAGCGCCTGCACGGTGGCCGCGTCGCCAACCTCCGCGGCAACCATCAAGGCTGTCACGCCGTCGGCGCATTTCGCGTTCGCGTCCGCGCCCTTCGCGAGTAGAGCCTGCGCGGTCTCGCTGTTCTTGCCCGCGGCCGCGTAGACGAGCGCGGGGCATCCGTCATCCGAGCGCGCGTTGGCGTTCGCTCCGCTGCCGAGCGCGGCCGTCGCCGCTGCGGAGTCGCCGCGACTCGCGGCTTCGACCAGACGGTCTGAAGCCGTTGCGCGCGGGCCGGTCTTCACCTTGACGGGCTTCGGCTTCGCGCTGACGACCGACTTCTCCCGCTTCGGCTGGATGGCGAACTGCCCGACCCCGCCCGTCAGGTCTCCCTGCGCGAGCGACGCGCCGAATATACAAAGGCAGAGGCACGCGGCCGCCGCCGCCGACTTGATTGTGTGAAACTCTCTTCTGCTCATAATGCTTCTTGCCTCCGCTCGGTCTACGTCGAACGTTCAGACGCCCGCGGCGACCGAGTGGTTGATGGGGCCGTGGCCGCGGCCGAGTCGCGGCGCTCGGCGTATGGCCTCTGTGACGAAGCGCTTCGCGAGCGCGACGGAGTCCGTGACGTTGTGGCCGCGCGCAAGGCACGAAGCAATCGCCGCGGCGAGCGTGCAGCCCGTGCCGTGCGTCGAGGTCGTCTCTATACGCTCGGCGTCGAAGTATGTCACCTCGCCCTCTTCGTCCAGAACGTCGAGCGCGTTCCCTCCCGTGAGGTGCCCGCCCTTGACGAGCACGGCGCGCGCGCCCATCTCTCGAATCAGACGCGCCGCCTCGACCATCGCGACGGCGTCGCCAATCGTCATCCCCGTGATGCGCTCGGCCTCAGGGATGTTCGGCGTGACGACGCGCGCGAGCGGCATCAGTTCCCTCTTCAAGGCGTCGAGCGCCGCATCGTCGATGAGGTCGTAGCCCGAGGTCGAGCGTACGACCGGGTCAACGACGGGCGCGGGCAGCTTCGTCTCGCGGAAGAGTCGCGCGACCTCTTCGATTATCTCGCGCGTCGGAAGCATGCCGGTCTTCGCGCCCGCGACTGTAAAGTCTTCGACGACGGGGAGGACTTGAGCGCGCACGGTCTCTGCGGTCTGGTGTGACGCGCCGAAGACGCCCGTGGTGTTCTGGTACGTGAGCGACGTGACGGCGGCGGCGGCGAAGCAACCGAAGGCCATGATGGTCTTCACGTCGGCCACTATCCCTGCCCCACCCGAAGGGTCGAAGCCCGCGATTGTGAGCACGACGGGCGGGGCCACAGTCGGCGTCTCCTTCATCATTCCTCCGACTCGCGCGCGCCTCGTGCCGAACGCATACGCGCGTACGAGTCCTCGATGAGATGCACCGTCCGCGCGAGGTTTTGTCCGTCGGCGAAGAGTCTTATCGCGGCTACTCCTTCGGCACCCGCGGCGAGACACGCGCCCGCGTTCGCTTCCTCGACGCCGCCGAGCGCGACGACGGGAAACGGCGCGAGCGCGCGTGCGGTCTCTTCCAAAGCTTCGAGGCCGACGGGCGGGCCGTAAGCGCGCTTCGAGGGAGTGTCGAAGAGAGGGCCGAAGACGGCGAAGTCCGCGCCGCCTTCGCGCGCCGCGCTCGCCTCGGCGTGCGTGTGCGCGGAGACGCCTATCAAAAAGTCTTCGCCGAAGGCGCGTCGCACAATGTTCGCTTCGAGCGAGCGCGTGGAGAGATGTACGCCGTCGCAAGCAGAGGCGCGCGCGATGTCTGCGCGGTCGTTGACGACGACGCGCGTCTCGCTCCCGCGCGTCAGGCTCGCGGCGCGCGATGCGAGTTCAAAGAGCACGCGTGCCTTCAACTCCTTCTCGCGTATTTGAACGAGCGCGACGCGCGCTTCCGACGCGCGCTCGATTAGACGAAGGAGCGCGCCGAACTCTACGTCGTCGGGCGCGGTCGAGCTACTCGTCTCGCCGCTCGTGATGAGATACGTTATCGGCCTGCGGAGTTCGCGCGGCATCGTCTTCGTGGGCTTCACTCGAAGGGAGAGACTCGGGTGCGCGCGGCGTTGTCGCGCCGAGTGCGACGGGCTCCCGCGCGCGGCGTTCGGGGTCTTCAAGTCTTCGGACGGTCGCGTTGAAGTGGAATATCTCCCAGAAGGCCATCGCGAGGTTGAGTAGCCCGAGGCCGGTCACGGCTCCGCGCACCCAACCCGACGCGACCGCGCGTTGCAGACCGACCGCGCCTATCTTCCGCGCCGCGATGACGAGGAAGTAGTTGTCGCCCCAGTAGGCTCCGCCCCCGAACCACGGCAGCACGGTCAGGAACACTCCCGCCCCAAGGCACAGGATGATGTAGAAGACGACTGTGGGCCTGGATGCCATAACGTTAGTGATAAGCGATGAGTGATGAGAGGAAGGCAAGAGGCTTCCTCTGCTACTTCTTATCACTTATCACCCGTCACTCATCACCTCTTCTGTGCTTGCAACTCTCGAAGGCGCTCGGCGACGCCGCGGTACGAAACGTCTATGGCGTAGACTTCGGAGAGCACTTCGATGGCGCGCTCGTTGTCGCCCATCTGCTCGTAGGCCGTGCCGAGGTCGTAGCGCATCGCCTGATACTCGTTCTCCGTGTGGCCGGGCGCTGAAAGTCCCTTCTTGAACCAGAGCGCGGCGGGACGCGGCATGCCCTTCTCCATGAAGCAGTGGCCGAGGAGGTTGCAGCACTGTAGGAAACGCGGCGTGCCGTCGCCCGGCGCGGTCAGCCCCGCGGCCGCCTGAAACTCTTCTACCGACTGGTCGAGCAGCCCCATCTCGCGGTACGCGAGCCCCATCTGGTAGTGCGTGTCGAAGTCCTCGCCCGCCTCCTCCTCTTCCGAGTCTTCGACCGCCTCGCGGAACTCGTCGAAGATGGCGGCGAGGCCGGGGTCAATGCCCTGCCCCTTAGCAATCGTCTCGGCCGCGCGCGGCTTCGGCTGAGCGACTTCGGCGCGCGGCGTCTCTTCAACGCGCGGCGGCTCGACGGTCAGAAGATTCTCCGTTGGCTGAATCCACCCGTCGCCGTTCGGTGGCGCTTCGGCCGGAGTCTGCGCGGGGAAGGCCGGAACGTCCCGCAGGCCCGAGGCATCGAGCGCGGCGCGGCGCGAGTCTATATCGGGGCGCGCGCCGTACTGGCGTTCGAGCATGTCGAGAGTGTCGCGCGCGATGTCGGCGTAGCCCTGCTCGACGTAGAAGTCAACGCTCTCAAGCTCCTGCTTGAGCATGCGCTCGACGTTCGCGCCGCCCGAGGCCGACGCAGTATCTTCAGCGGCGTCAGCGCCCGCGGCATGTGCGCCGAAGTCGAACTCCTGAAAGCCTCCCTGCGCGGGAGTCTCTTGAGATTGCGGCTGGCCGAACGCCGACTCGTCGGTCAGGTCGTTAAGGTCTGCGAAGGAAGCGCTCGCGTCCTGCTGTGACGCGGAAGGCTGCTGCGTCGTCTCGGTGACAGAGTTCCACTCGAACTCCGGCGCGGCGGCGGGCTCGCTCGGCGGCGGCGTGGTCGCTGCCGGGGCATCGCCGAGCATGAAGCTCTCGAAGGTCGGCACGTCCTGAGAGGGCGTAGGCGCGGTCGCGCCCAAATCTTCGTAGAGCGGGCCGCCCACCTCTTCGAGGCGCTCGGCGAATCGCGACTCGGCGGGCGCGATCTGAAGCAGACGCGTGAGCGCGCGTCGCTCCTCGTCCGTCTCGCCCGTCGCCTCCGCCGCCTCCGCGAGACGTTCGAGCGCGGAAGCGAGTCGCGCGTCGTCGCGCGCACGCTCGCACGCTCGCACGAGTAGGCGGTGCGCGTCCATCTGCTCGGGGTTGCGCGCGAGAACTTCCTGTAGAAGCTCTGTAAGCGCGGGCTCCTGCTTTCCGGCGAGCGCGGGCTCCGCGACCCAGCCGAGCACGCGCGCGGCATCGTCGCTCGCGCCCTGACTGAGATAGAGGCGGGCCACGTCGAAGTAGAGCGGGAAGCTCGAATGGTCGCGGCTGACGAGTTCCTGCGTAGCGGCCTCCGCGCGTGGCGCGTCCTCGGCCTCGACGTAGGCGCGCGCGAGCATCGCACGGGCCTCCACGTCGCCGGGCCTCTCCCTGACGACCTGTTCGAGAACTTCGGCCGCCTCGTCCGCCGTGCCGAGTGCGGTGTGCGCGGCGAGCAGTCCGTGGAGCGCGGCGTGCGACGTGGGCGTGAAGGCGAGCGCCTTCGTGAAGGCTACTAACGCCTGCTCAAACTCGCGGCGCGTGGCGAGTCGCGCGCCCGCCTCGGTGTATGCTTCGGCGGCGAGGTCGGCCAAGTCTTCGGCGGCGTAGCTCTCCGCGAGGCGCAGGCGTATCTGCGTGTTCGAGGGGTCGAGGTCTGCGATGCGTCGGAGGACTTCGAGGGCCTGACCCGTGTCGCCCGCGCGCGCGAAGGCATCGGCCGCGACCATGTACTGCTGTCGCGCATCGACCATCAACCCCTGCTGCTCGTAGAGCGAGGCGAGCGCGAGCGCGATCTTTTCGTCAGAGCCGCCGAGCCGCGTGACCTTCTTGTACATCGCGACGGCTTTGAGCGTGAAGCCTTGTTCGCGATAATGCTCGGCGACGCGGCGGAAGCATGCGACGGCGTCCGACTTGTTCTCGACGCGCGAGTATAGGTCGCCGAGAGTGTTCAGGGCGTTGAAGTCGGCCGCGTCGTAACCGACTATGCGCTCGTATTCCTGTATGGCCGACGGTATCTTGCCCTGAGCGAGATACTTTTCGGCCGCACGGACGGATTTTGCCTTGTCGAATCCCATCGAGAAAATTTTAAGACGCTTGTAAGAGGTGGACAAGAACCGGCGCGAGGCTACAGGCAGCGACAGGGTGCTCAAGGCCCGGCGGTAGTTGTCCACGGCACACGCCCCTGCCTCCGAGGACGGGCAATTTTGTACGTTAGCACCCGCCCGCGACGGGTGTCAACCGACTCTTTCCGCGACCATTTATGCCTACAGAAACGACGGATAATGCGCGCCCGGAGGGGGCCGTCGAGCGTGCCGCCGGGCGGCTGGCGCTCGCCGGTTTCGTCGTCTATGCGGTGGCCGCGCCGCACTCGATAGCCGGCTCATGGATGGGGCTTTCGGCGGCGGTGCTGGCGTGGCTGGTGAGATTCGCCGCGACGCGGCACGCGAACGTTCGGCGCACGCCCTTCGACCTGCCGCTGTGGCTCTTCATAGGCTGGACGACTCTGTCGTGCCTGCTTTCGACGGAGCCGAGCGTGAGCGTGCGGAAGCTCGAAAACGTCGCGACGTTCCTGATGTTCTATCTGGCGCAGTCCATCTTGACGCGTCGTGCGGCGGTGCTCGTCGCGTCGGTGCTGATAGTGTCGGGCGCCGCGGGTGCTCTGTGGGGCGCGGGCGAGTTAATCGCGGGGCGCGGAGTCGTCGTCGCGGCGCTCGCGCCCGACAGTCCGCTCCGTGCGGAGACGCTCCTGCGCGAGGGCGACGCGGTCTGGAGAGTCAACGGGCGTCGCGTCTCCTCGGTCGAGGAGATAGACGACGCGATACGACGCACGGACGCGAACCAGCACGCGTCTCTGAGCGTCGTCTCGCACGGCGAGCACGTGGAGTGGCCGGGCGTGATCGTGACCGAAGAGATGCGGCACGCGGCATCGCCCTCGGGCATCACGGGCGGCGGGCCGACGCACAGCTTCCGCGCGTCGGGCTGGACGCGCCACTACGAGACCTTCGCGGAGGTCTTACAGATGGTCGCGCAGCTCGCACTCGGCTTCGTGCTCGCGGGCTGGCGCAGGCGCGACGAAGAGGGACGACGGCGAGGCAACGCAGAGTCGCGCGGCACGAGCGGCCCGCGCGTGCGGAGCATGAAGGCAGCGCTTCCCGCAATCGCCTTCGTCGTGCTGGCCGTAGGCATCGCGTTGACGGCGATGAGGACGACGCTCGTCGCGTTCGCGTTCGGCGCGTGCGTGGTCGCTTGGCGTGCGTCGGCGCGTGGACGACAGCGCGCGTGGGTCTTGGCGGCGGTCGCGCTCGTGCTCTGCTTAGGCGCACTCGCCGTCTGGCGCACGCGCGCGAGCGGCGCACTCCGCCTCGACGACGCAAGCTCGAACACGCGCGCCGAGGTCGCGCGCGTCGCGGCCTCTCGCGTCACGGTTCACCCAATCTTCGGCCACGGCATGGACGCGGTTCACGCGCACTGGAACGAGTGGGGCTTCCCCGGCTCAGACATGCTGCACGCGCACTCGACTCCCGTTCAGCTCGCCTTTGAACGGGGCCTGCCCGCGCTGCTCTTCTGGCTCTGGCTGATGTACGTCTTCTGGAAGACGGCCGCGCGCACCGAACGCACGTGGCGCGACGCGCCCGACCACGAAGCGCACGGTCTCGCGCTCGGAACGGGCGGCGCGCTCGCGGGCTTCCTCGCAAGCTCACTCGTCAACTACAACTTCGGCGACGCGGAGGTCGCGCTCCTCCTCTGGTGGCTGATGGGCGCGATAGTAGCGCTCAAGTATGAGCGTTGAAGCACGTGATGAAGCGCGCGCGGACTATGCCATGTAGCCGCCGTAATATTCTCTAATCTTCCAGCGGCTGTCCTCTTTGACGAGGAGCACGAACGTGCCCTCGCCGCACCCTCGTCCGCACCAGCCTCTGTCCACTTCGACGAGGGCTTGCGTGAAGTCTCGGTTGAAGCCGACCCTCGACAACGTTATGACGCCGGACGCGTCCGGGTACTTATCCTGTAGAGGCTTCGAGTCCATCGTCCCATCTTTGACCTGCGCGAGTCGGCGGACTTCTTCCTCTGAGACCGTCAGCGTCCTGACCTTCAACCCGAAGTCTGAGTTCAGAGCGCGCGGCTGACTGTTCTTCGCCTCGAAGTCGTCGAGCACATCCTGAGGCGCGAGGCGCATCTCCTTCCGTCGCTCGCGAAATCTTTCGAGGTCCGCCGAAGTCTTGTCAACGACGAGGAGCAGCTTCGCTTCACGGCCTAAGAGCTTCGCGTCGGCGACGTACCTCGCGTCGAGCGCGGCGGCGTAGACCCGCGTCTTCGGGTCGCGTGTGTCGGCAGGCTCGGCCGCGCCTCTTCCCGAGTAACATCCCGCGAGCAGAAGGGCGAGAGATAAATATGAGATACGTCCGCGCACGGATTGTTCTCGGAATTTCGGGGACGGGGCCGTTCAGGCTTCGACGGGCTCGGGCGACTCGGCGAGGCTGAGTTCGTACTTGCCTTTGTGGCGGGCGAAGAATTTTTCGAGGAAGCGGATGGCCTCTTCGGGCTTCATGGAGTGGAGCGCCTCCATGTCGTGATTGTCGGGGAAGCGCTCGCGGCGATCCGGGCGTTCGAGGTAGCCCTGCCGGTAGGCGTCCGCGGCATCGAGCGCGCGCCCGCCCGCGAGTTCGCGCGGGACGATGAAGGCGTTGTTATATTCGAGCGCGACGAGCGCGTACGAGTGTCGCGCGCAGAGGTCTTCGAGGCTCGCGATGCTGTAGCCGAAGAAGTGGTGTTGCAGACTGAAGTCGGGGTCGTAGTTGACGACGAAGCGGACGGGCGGCGGTATCTTCTCGTTAATCTCGGTGACGACTATGCGCGGGCGGAAAGATTTCAGGATGGCGTCCAAGACCCGGTAGTCGTAGCTGTCTATGTCGAGGCTGAGCACGCCGAACTCGCGCGGGACTTCGTGCTCTTCGAGAAGCGGCGCGACGTTCGCGGGCGTGACGAGAGCTTGTCGCGCGGCGACGCCCTCGAAGTTCTTGTAGGCTCGCGCGAGTCGGCGCGCTCGCCGCTCGTCGCCCTCGAAGCCGACGCCGCGCCAGCCCTTGACGAAGAGCGCGTAAGTGTTCGAGCCGCGCACGCCGTCGCCCGCGCCTATGTCTACGGCCGTCAGGTCGTGGCCTTCGGGGAGAAGCTCCGAGATGAGGCCTTCGAGCATGCGCTCCTCGTCGAAGTTCGAGAAGCCGCTGCGCCTTATGCGCTGCTTCGCGCGCTCAAGGTGCAGGCCGAGCCTGCTCAAGTATCGCTGCGCTCTCTTCGCCATGCTTAAAACTTTCGCGCGGGGTGTCCCTGTAGGCGTCGGCCTTCGAGAGGCTTTTATGCCAAACACGGGCGGGCAAGTCAAATAAAGGATGAAGGATGAAGTGAAAGCTATACAGTCTTAACTTCATCCTTCCGCCTTCACCCTTACCTAAATCACGTCCGCGAAGTTTCGGCGCGTGCGCGCGAACCACCAGTAGCCGAGGAGGAAGGCCGCGAGCGCGAGCGCGGTGAAATAGGCGAGGCCCGCGAAGTCGGGCGGCGCGCCTTCGAGCACGACGCGCCTGTAGCTGCGCACGAGCGGCGTGAAGGGGTTGAGTTCGAGCGCCGCGCGGAAGCGCTCGGGCACTGCGTGCTCCGGATAGACTATCGGCGTCAGGTACATCCACGCCATAAGCCCGAGCCCCAACACCTGCGCCGTGTCGCGTATGAAGACCCCGAGCGACGCGACGAGCCACGCGCCGCCGAGCGTCAGCATCAACTGTGGCACGAGCAGCAGCGGAAGCCAGAGCAGCGTCGCGTGAACCTCGCCGCGTATCACCAGCGTCGCGACGACGAGCGCGATTGTGCCGAACAACTGACCGGCGAGCGACGCGAGCGCCTGCGAGACCGGCAGAGTCTCAAGCGGGAAGACGACGCGCTTGACGAGGTTCGAGTGTGCGACGACGAGCCCGGAGGACTGCTGCAAAGTCTCCTGAAACGCAGTCCACGGCAGCAGCCCGCAGAAGAGATACAGCGCGTAGTCCCAGGGGCCGCCGCCCGGCGCGAAGCGCGCGCCGAAGATGCCCGCGAACAGGAACGTGAAGACCGCAATCATCACGAGCGGCGTCAAGACCGCCCACACCATCCCGAGCGCGGACCCGCGATATCGCGCGACGGTCATGCGCCTCGCCATCGGCCAGATCAAATCGAGCCGCCGCGGCAACTCCCACAGCGGCCGCCACACCGCGCGCCGCGCCATCTGCGCCGAAATCATGCCGCGCATTGTACGCCGCGTCACCGCACAAATGCTAAGAAGACCGGCTGGCCGTAGCTTTAAACAATCTGTTAAGAGACTGGCCTTAGACTTCAACACTCTGTTAAATTTTGTCGCATGAGTGTGGCGCTCAAGGTCGAGAGGGTCTCGAAGCAGTACAGGATTTACGCGCGGCCGGGCGATAGGCTGGCGGAGTCTCTGACGCGCGGGCGTCTGAAGCGACACCGCGAGTTCTGGGCTCTGAGAGACATCTCTTTCGAGGTCGAGGCGGGGACGACGACGGGCGTGATCGGGCCGAACGGGTGCGGCAAGTCAACGCTCTTGCAGATCATCGCGGGCACGCTCGAACCAACGACCGGGAGCGTCTGGCGCGAGGGGCGCGTGGCCGCGCTGCTCGAACTCGGCGCGGGCTTCGACCCCGAGTTCACGGGCGCGGAGAACGTCTACATGAACGCGGCGCTGATGGGACTCTCAAGGCGCGAGACCGAGCGGCTCTTCCCCGACATCGAGCGCTTCGCGGAGATAGGCCAGTTCATGCAGCAGCCCGTCAAGACCTATTCGTCGGGCATGTTCGTCCGCCTCGCGTTCGCGGTCGCGTCCAACGTCGAGCCCGACATACTCATCATCGACGAGGCGCTCGCCGTCGGCGACGCGGTCTTCCAGCACCGCTGCCTCCGCCGCATAAAGGAGATTCAGGAGCGCGGCTCGACGGTGCTCTTCGTCTCGCACGACGCGGCCGCCGTGCGCGCGCTCTGCTCTCGCGCGATACTGCTCGGCGCGGGGCGCGTGCTCAACGACGGCACGCCCTCGGAGGTTCTGAATCAATATCAGAAGATCGTGATGGAGCGCGAGCAGGCTTTCGAGGACGAGTCGGCGAAGACGGAAGAGGGCGACGCGGACGAGACGAACGACGGCGAGGCTCTGACGCCGCTTCGCTACGACTACCGCCACGGCGACGGCACGGCGGAGATAATCGGGGCCGAGCTACTCGACGCTTCAAGACGACAGGCGGGCGTCGTTGAGTCGGGAACGCCGCTCACGCTTCGCATCCGCGCGCGCTTCAACCGCGACGCGGACGACGCTGTCGTCGGCTTCCTCTTCAACGACAGCCGCGGCGTGCACGCGTACGGCACGAACACGAAGGAGCAGCAGATAGACCTCGGGGCTTTGCGGCGCGGCGAGACCATCGAGGTCAGCTTCGCGTTCGACTGCTGGCTCGGGCTCGACCAGTTCTCCATCTCGCTCGCCGTACACAGCCGCGAAGGCGTCAGCTACGACTGGCTCGACGGCGCGCTCTTCTTCCGCGTCACGAGCCCCGTACTCGTCGAAGGCGTCGCGAACCTCAACGCGAGCGCGACGGCGCGGCGTCTTCCCGCGCGCGAAGGCTCGCGGCGCGCGGACGCGCTCACGGAGGCGGTCTGAACGGGCGCACTGTAAACTCACGGGCGCACTGTAAACTCGAAGCGAGGCTCACAACAGATGGCCGATACGGAAGTCGAAGAGACTCTGCGCGAGATACGCGAGCGAGTGCTCGCCACGGCGACCGCGCGCGCGACGGAGCACGCGCCCGTCACCACGACAACGACGCGGAACGGCGGGGGCGGCGCTGACTCGCCCTCCACGCAGGGCGTTGACGCGACTGATGCGCTCGCGCGCATGGACGCGAACCTCTCGACGACCGCGCGCGCGTGGTCGCGACTGCCGCCCGTCCTGACCTACAGGCGCGGCGCGGTCGCGCGCATGGAACTCTGGCTCAAGCGTCTAATCAGGCGCGCGTCCCACTGGTTCACTTGGGAGCAGGTCAACTTCAACTCGGCCGCGCACAATGCGCTCGGCGACGCGCGCTCGGCGCTCGACGCGCAAGGGCGTGCGCTCGCACACTTGCGCGAAGAGTTGTGCGGGCTGCGTGAGGAGTTGGGCCGCCTGCGCGCCGACGTTGAGACGGGAGCGGCGCGCGCAGTGGAGTTTGAGGCGCGAGTCTCTTCGGCCGAGTCGCGCTTCGACTCGCGCCTCGCGGAGTTGCAGGGCGCGCTCTCTTCGGGGCTCGACAACCTGCGCGGCGACCAGCGCGCGGGCGCGGATGGACTGCGCGACGAACTGCGCAATGAACTGCGCAACGAGTTGCGCGACGAACTGCGCGACCGCGCCGACGGCCTGCTCGAAGAGCAGCGCGTGTGCTTCCGCCAGCTCTCGCTCGAAGCCTCGGAGCTGGCCGTCACGCACGACCGCGCACGCCGCGCCGTCGAGTCGAGACTCGAAGCGATGGAAAAGAAGGTAGCTGAATAGCTCTCAGCTCTCAGCTCTCAGCATTCAGCCGAACCCTCTTCGCGATCTTTGCGCCTTCTTTGTGCTCTTTGCGGTTAGAGAATCAAACTTACCCGCAAAGCACGCAAAGGCTTTAAGCTGAAAGCTGAGTGCCGACTGCTGACCGCCTTTCCATGACCGACGACCTATACAAGCGCGCGGGCGTCGAAGACCTCTTGGAGTTCTACCGGACGAAGTTCGTCTCCGACGAGGTTTTGGACGCGCGCTACTTTCGCGCGCTCGACCGCTTCGACATGCGCTTCGCGCGCACGATGTGGGTCTACGACAACGTGCGCGCGGGCTCCACGGTGCTCGACCTCGGCTGCGGCGCCGGGATGCTCGCGCTGTTGAAGCGCAGGGGCGTCACGCTCGCGGGCGTCGATCTCTCTTCGGAAGGCGCGCTCGCCTCGCGCCGCAACGGCTACGACTTCACCTGCGCGGCCAAGCTCACGCGCCTCCCCTTCTCGGACGACTCGTTCGACTACGCCGTCAGCCTCGACGTGCTCGGCCACGTCCCGTTTGAAGAGAAGGACGCCGTGCTCTCCGAAATCCGACGCGTGCTTCGGCCCCGCGGCGTGACGCTCCACGGCATCGAGTGCACCGACAGGCTCGCGCAGAAGTCGTACGAGGAGATGACGGAGGAGGAGCTTCGACGCTTCGTCTCGGTGGACGGACACGTCGGGCTCGAAGAGGAGCACGAGCACGCCGCGCGCTTCCGGCGCTTCTTCCGTGAAGTCGCTTGGGAGCCGCGCTACGCGCTCTGCCTTTCGTCCGAGGAGTTCATAAAGCAGCGCGACGAGTACGGGCTGCCGTTCGAGTCGGACTTCGTCGAATACCTGCGCGGCCTCTCGCACGCCGAGCGCCGCGCCTTCGACATGGCGATGGGCTACGTCTTCGCGAAGGTCTCAGACCTAAACGTGCGACTCCCGCGCAGCGGCCTCTACGTCCTCCTCAAAGCCTCGGACGCGCCGCTCGGCCCCTTCTACAACGAGCACCGCGACCGCACCGCGCTCTTCAATAACGGCGACTCGGAAGAGGCGGCCGAGACTTCACAACGAGAAGCGACGCGCTCGGTCTGTCTCGACCGCTCGGCCGACTTCGACGACGGCTGGTACGAGCCGAACGTGCTGCCGCCCGTCGCGCGCTGGATGAAGCGTCAAGGCCGCATACGCTTCCGCGCAAACTCTCTGCGCGCGCTCCGACTCGACCTTACGACGCACATGTCCGACCTCGGCCCCGAAGACTCGGCACGCGATACACGCCCGCTCCGACTCGAACTCCTGCTCAACGGCCGACGCCTCTCCTCCTTCTCCCTCTTCCGCCACGGCTGGCTCTCCCTCCTAACGGAAGTCCCCGAAGAACTCGCACTCGCTCACGACTTCGAGCTTGAGCTTCGCGCCGCGCGCACATGGCGACCGCGCCCCGACGACCCTGAGAACCGCGACGACCGCGAACTCTCAATCGCCGTCTGCAACATAGAGGCACAACAGAACCGCGAGCGGTAGCGAGCGGGTCTCAAGTTTCATCAGGCGGACTCTCGTCGAAGCAACTACCCGCGAGGCTACCGCTCGCGGTTCTTACTGAGGCGTGCATCGAAGCGTGCGCGCAGGTCGCGGAAGTGCTCTTCGGGGACGGAGGCTATCGCGCGCTGTATGCGCGTGACGACCGGCTCAAGCTCGCGCTCCTCTTCGGGCTCGACCTCTTCGATGGCCTCCGCCACGCGTGCGGCCCGTGCGCGCCCGGTGACGCGGCGCAGGCTCCCGCCGAGCAGCGCCGCCGCGCCGCTAAGGACGTTGCGCGATCTCTGGAACGTGCTGCCGATTGCGGCCTCGACCGGCTTGACGGGCGCTTCGCGGCACGCGGCCTGCGCCGCCTCGTTCACGGCCTTCGCGCCGTAGAGGTCGAGCGCGCTCGCGTCCCGCGCGCGCGGTTGCAGTGCGTAGGTGATGAGATAGCCGAAGTGGTACGTGCGGCTCGCAAGGTCTACGGCGCGCTTGATTTCGAGGAAGTAGAAGACCTTCCGAAAGATTGCCTTCAAAGGGTAGACGAGCACAGCGAAGAGGCAGCCCGTGAGGCACCCGCGCTCCCTCTCGGACGCGAGCGCGTTCAACTCCTTCTCGCTCAAGTTACGCCCGGCCGCCGACGCCAGCCCGCGCACCATTCGCCTTCGGAAGTAGTTCTTCACCACGTCGTCGAGGAGCGGCACCGGTATGAGCGGCGTCAACCCGACGAGTACCGCATGCGTGACGAGCCCGCGCTGCTGCCCGCCATCTTCGCGAATCTGAATCGCTTGCTTCTCGTCACCCATGTTCACCCACGCCTCCACGCGCATGATACATTAACGAGTCAGAACCGGGAGCGGTAGCGACCGGGTATCGAGCTTCGACTGTGGCTTGCTTGATGAATCTTGCGACCCACTCGTTACCGCTCGCGGTTCTGTTCCTTATGACCATTCGCAACGTACTCATCTGCACGACGCAGGTTCCGTTCACGACGGGCGGCGCGGAGTCGCACGTCGAAGGCTTGAGGCACGCGTTCGTCGAGGCGGGCTATAACGCGGAGGTCGCGGCGCTGCCGTTCAAGTGGTATCCGCCGTCGGAGATTATGCGCGGCACGCTCGCCTGGCGGATGCTCGACGTGACCGAGTCGAACGGCAAGCCCATAGACCTCGTCGTCGGCATGCGCTTCCCCGCATACACCGTCGCGCACCCTCGAAAAGTTCTCTGGGTCATACACCAGCACCGCTCGGCCTATAACCTCTGGGGCACGCCCTTCGACGACCTCTCGACCTACCCGGAGGGCGCGCGCGTGCGCGACCTTATACACCACTGCGACGCGCGCTTCATCCCCGAGGCGCGCAAGGTCTTCGCAAACTCGCGCACAGTGGCCGACCGCTTGATGCGCTACAACCGCATCGAGAGCGAGCCGCTCTACCACCCGCCGCCGCGCGCCGAACGCCTGCGCCCCGGCCCGCAGGGCGACTACGTCCTCTACCCCTCGCGCGTCGAGCCGCAGAAGCGGCAGGAGCTTCTAATCGAGGCGATGTACTTCGTCAAGACTCCCGCGCGCGCAATCATCGCCGGGTCGGTTCCCGACCGCGGGCATTACGAGTCGCTAATCAAAAGTCTCGGCGTCGGCGACCGCGTAGAGCTTCGCGGCTTCGTGAGCGAGGAGGAGATGATAGACCTCTACTCGAACGCGCTCGGCGTATGCTACCTGCCGTTTGACGAGGACTACGGCTACGTGACGCTCGAAGGCATGCTCTCGTCGAAGCCCGCCATAGTCCCGCGCGACGGCGGCGGCGCGGTCGAGTTCATAGAGCACGAGCGCGAAGGCTTCGTCACAGACCCGGACGCGCGCGCCATCGCCGACTGCATAGACCGCCTCTACGAAGACCGCGAGCGAGCCCGCCGCATGGGCGAGCGCGCACGCGAAAAGCTCCTCGCAATGAACCTCTCGTGGCGAAACGTCGTCGAAAAAATCATCTCGGCCGCGAGCTAACAAACAGAACCGCGAGCGGAAGCCTCGCGGGTCGCGAGTTTCAACAGGCTTACTTTCATCGAAGCACACACCCGCTCGCTACCGCTCGCGGTTCTGTTTGTATTCGTCCGATTCGAGGAAGGCGCGGCTGAGGCTGCGGTAGTCGTGCGTGCGTTCGAGTATGTGGAGCCAGAAGTCGAAGCCGCTCATGTCGCGGTCGGGCGGGTCGCCGGGGTTGCGTCGGAAGTAGCCGAAGTAGTGTAGAAGGACGAGCGAGCGATTCTGTTCGCGCACGGCGAAGCGCGAGTCGTCGGCGACGAACATCAGCACTTCCGCGCGATTCTTCGTCTGCGAGGCGAGCCCGCCGACGAGCGCCTCGCGCAGCATCGCGTCTTCGCCCAAGCCGACGTTCGAGAGCAGGCGCGCGACATACTGCGCGTCGTCGAGCTTCGAGAATGCGTCCTTGAACTCGTGGCTTTCGGTAAGCCTCTCGGCCGCTTCGTATAGGTTGGCTAGGAGCCTGGCCTTCTGCACGCCCTCTTCGTCTCCCGTCTCGACGCCTCGGCCGAGCGCGACCGCCTCGGGCACGAACTCCGCGTAGCGCGGCATCGAGCCCGTCGCGGCGAAGTGCAGACGGTAGAGCGTCTGACTCCATTCGACGTAGGAGCCGAGTATGTTGATGGGGTCTGCCTCGACGCGGCCCGCCCAGTCGTGCGGCGCGGGCACGAACGGCAGCGGCGCTTCCGTGCGCGCGTCGGGCTCGGTCTTCGTCACGGCGTAGAGGTCTGCGCCGCCGTCGAAGCGGTTGACGAAGCGTAAGCGCCCCGTCCCGAGCCCGCGCGCGAGAAACGTCTCGTAGTCGGCCCAACGCTCGGGCGCGAGCCGTTCGGTGTGTACGACCAAGTATGAAGCCGGTATGCGTTCAAGCAGGTCTTGAAAGTTCGGAGGGATGGGGCCTTCGTGCGTGGCCTTGTTTATCTGCACCGTGAGCGGCGAGATGAAGCTCGCCGTGGCGTTGACGAGCGGGCGCGCGTGGTCGGCCGCGCGAAGCATGTAGTAGTGACGGTTCACGCCCTCTTCGGAAGGGAGTTCGACCAGCCCCCCGCTCATCGGCGTCTGTTTCAAACGGAGCGCGAGTTGTGAAGGCTCGACCTCGCCGACCTCAATCGGGAGCGGCGACGCGTGAAGCTCGAAGAGTAGCGCGCACGCGACGAGCGCGAAGACGAGTGTCGCCGTACGCGCATGCATCCACACGTACGCGGCGCGCGAGGCGAGACGCGACGCGCCTAGCCCCGCGAGCACCGCGAGGCCCGCGTAACAGATCATCGCCCAGCGCGAAGGTATGCGTAGACTCTGAAACGGCAGCACGTAGTCGTGCAGCCATCGGTTGACGAAGAAGTTCGCGCCGAGCGACGCGAGGAATCCCCACACAGTCCACACGAGCGCGACGCCGACCGCGTCTCGGTCGCTCACGGCTTTCGCGTCGGCGGCGACGCGCGCGGCGGCTTCGGCCCCGACGCGAGCGCGCCGACTCCACCAACGCCCGAGGCGCGCGGACAGCGCCAGCGGCGACGGCATCAGCCAGAGCCGCAGCACGAGCGCGGCCACGGCGAACGCCAGCGCGTGGTCAACCGAGCGCAGCCCGAGCCTCAAGACCTGATGGCCGAACAGCCTGAAGGTCACATCCTCGTACCCGCGTGCGAGCGCGGCGACTACCAACGCCAGGACAATCAGCGCGTCAACGGCGGCGATGAACCGCCGCTCGCGCGCGCGATGCGAGTCCGCCGGGGAGTCCGCGCGCGGACGCCTACGCACGCGCAGGGCCGCGAGCGCGAGCAGCGGCGCGAGCATTCCGGGGAAGAGCCTGTGCGGGCCGGGAAGTGTCGCGCCGAAGTCGTGCCAGATTCTGTTACGCGATTCAGACCCGAGCCAGTGAATCATCGAAGGCGAGTTGGACGCGAACTCCCACGGCTCCCAACGCAGCCCGTACATCACGGAGACGCGGTAGTAAGGAATCAGGAACGGCAGCAGCAGGAGCGTCGCCACCCCGACGGCCACAGCGCCGCGCAACCAGAACGCGCGGTCGCGCAGAAGTGTGCGGTCGCGCCAGACGAGGAGCACGACCGTTAGTCCGAGCGGCACGCTCGTCATGAGGAACCAGCTAATGCACGTCAAGGCGTTCATGAAGAACGCGACGCCCAACCACGTCGCACGCTTGCGCGTCGGTCCTCGCGCGTAGAGCATGAGCGCTTCGAGCAGAAGCGGAATCCATCCGGCGAAGAGGTAGTGAAGGTGCGAGAGCACCTGAAAGCGATATGGCACGAACGCGAAGACGACGCCGGCGACCCACGCCGCGCCCACCGAGCGCGTGAGCGTGCGCGTCAGTCGGAACGCGCCGTAGGCGCAGAAGGCGAAGCCGAGGAAGGTCGCGATTGCGTTGATTGTCAGCGTCTTCACGCCCAGCGCGAAGAGCGGGAAGAAGAGGAGCGCGAGCCCGTAGTCGTTCTCGCTGAAGGCGAGCGTGTAGTGATAGGGGTAGAAGACGTTCGCGTCGAAGAGATGAAGCGGATTGGTGAACGTCTGGTGATAGTCCCACCAAAGCGTCCAGGCGATCATGTATGGGTCGCCGCGGTCGGCCACGGCGTCGCGCAGGTGCAGAACCCACGGCCACGTCATCACGGCCGTCATCGCGCAGAAGGCTACGAAGACTGAAAGCTCGCGCGCGAAGCGACGCAACGCGCGGCGCGCGGAGTCGCTCGGCCCCGTCGCCGTCGCCTTCACATTCTCGCTCGCGTGCTCAAGCCCGACGGTAGACGTGGTTGGCATTTTCAGATGACTAATGTTAGCTTTGGCGCTTATCTTATACCGCCGACGGCGGCACGAAATCCAGCGAGAGAAGTTGCAGGCCATACGATTCGAGGGACACAACCTGCCGTCCCGATTCGCGGCCCGCCGCCCGAAGGCGGGCATTGTGTTGGTCTCGCGAACCCGATGTCAAGAACACGACTCAGAGTGGCGGCCGAGAGAGAGGGCCGGGCCGATGCCGCGCCCGCGGGCGAGGTCGCAATCCTCATCCCCTGCTACAACGAGGAGCAGACGGTCGCGCGCGTCGTCGAGAGTTTCCGCGCGGAGTTGCCGCACGCGCGCGTCTACGTCTTCGACAACAACTCGACCGACCGCACGGCCGAAGAGGCCGAGCGCGCGGGCGCGATAGTCTTTCACGAGCCGCGAAAGGGTAAGGGCTTCGTCGTACAGTCTATGTTCCGTCTCGTTGACGCGGACTTCTACGTGATGGTTGACGGCGACGACACGTACCCGGCCGAGGCGGTTCACCGTCTGCTCGCGCCCGTCGCCGCGGGCGACGCGGACATGGCCGTCGGCTCGCGCCTGCACGCCGATTCGCGCAGCCAGTTCAAACAACTCAACCGCGCGGGCAACCGTCTGGTTCGCGCCACGCTCAACTTCATCTTCCGCGTGCGCCTGAGCGACATACTCTCGGGCTATCGCGCGTTCAACCGGAAGTTCGTGAAAGGGCTGCCGCTCTTCGGCGGCGGCTTCGAGATAGAGACCGAGTTGACGATTAAGGCGGTCGGGCGCGGCTTCCGGCTCGTAGAGATTCCCGTCGACCTCGTACCGCGCCCCGACGGAAGCCACTCGAAGATTCGCTTCATGCGCGACGGCCTCCTCATACTCAACACCACGCTCGCGCTCTTTCGCGACTACAAGCCTCTCACCTTCTTCGGCGCGGTCGGGCTCCTGCTCGTACTGCTCGCGCTCGTCCCCGGCGCTCTAGCTGCCGCGGGCGTCGCGGGCGTCGGAGCAGCGTCGCGCGTCGCGCTGGCGCTCGCGGCGCTCTGCCTCTTCCTGTGCGGGCTGCTCTCGGTCACGGCGGGCCTCATCCTCCACTCAATCGCGCGCCGCTCGCAGGAGTTCGAGTATCACATAGGCGTGCTCGCGGACGAGCTTCGCGCGGGCAGAGGCGGTGTGCGCGGCGAACTCGACGACGAAGAGGGCGCGGGCCTTTGAAGGCGGGCTGGAGGATGACGGAGCCGGAGCGTGCGACGAGGAAGTCGGAGTTGACGACGACAGCGCCGTCCGCGTTCGGGTCTGGCTCTCTTCGTCGGCCCGCGCAGGCGCGCAAGAACTCACTCACGCGCCTGCGCGGGCGCGTCGAGTTCGGCGACGCGCTCCTCTTCGTCTACGCGCTCGCCTTCGCGCGTCAATATTTCTGGCTCCTAAATAACAACGCGCTCGCGTGGACGCTCGCCTCGGCGCTGGCCGTCGCCGCGGGCTACTTCTATGTGATGACGAAGCCGTTCGAGTCGGAGCGCGCGGGCCGCGAGTTCTGGCTCGTCGTAGCGCTCCCGCTCCTCTTCGTCTACGCGTTCCGCGCTCCCTTCCCGGACGTTTCGTTCGACGTGCTCAACTACCGTCTGCTTCACGCCGAGCGAAGTCTACGCGGCACGCTCTTCGCGCACGGCGACTTCTTCCCCACGCCCGCGCCGTACGACCCCGCGCCCGACACAGTCACGGGCCTCTTCCGCCTCGCGCTCGGCTACCGCCTCGGCACAATCGTCAACCTCCTCGCGCTCGTCTGGGCCGCGCGAGTGGCCGACAAAATTCTTCGCCCCTTCGTCTCGCGCGCGTGGATGCGCGCCGCGTGCGTGCTGCTCGCGGCGCTGGCCGAACACCTTCTGTTCGAGGTCAACAACTACATGGTTGACCTGCTCGCCGTGCCGCTGCTTTTGGAGGCGACGCACCTCGCGCTCCGCGCGGACGAGGCGGAGAGCCAGCGCGCCGTCTACGTCCACGCGGCGTTACTGCTCGGCGCGTGCGCGGCGTTGAAGCTGACGAACCTGGTGATTGTCGTGCCGCTCGTCCTCGTCTTCGCTTACAAGGCTCTCTTCGGCGCGCGGCGTCTCTCAATCAAACGTCTGCTCTCGACGCTCGCGTGCTGCTTCGTCGCCTTCGTCGCGCCGCTCCTGCCGTTCACAATCTACCTGTGGCGCGTGACCGGCAGCCCTGTCTTTCCCATCGCGAACGCCTTCTTCAAGTCGCCCTACTGGCCGACGGGCGGCGGGTGGGATTCGCGATGGGGGCCGACCGGCTTCTGGGAGACGCTCGCGTGGCCCGTGCTCGCCGTCTTCGAGCCCGAGCGACACTCAGAGCTTTCGGTCTACTCGGGCCGACTCTCGATTGGCTTCGTCGTCGCGCTCGTCGGCCTCTTCGTCTGCCGACGTAACGCTCAAGCGCGCACACTCTGCATGCTCGTCGTCGCGGGCTCTCTGCTGTGGAGCGCGGCGGGGATGGGCTACAGCCGCTACGGCCTCTACCTCGAAATGCTCTCGGGCGTCGCGGTCGTGGCCGTCGCCGCCGTGTTGCTCGGCGGTACATGGCGCGCGTCCGCGTCGTGGAGGAGGGCCGTCGTCTCACTCATACTCGCGGCGCTCGTCGCGCAGGCGTCGGCCGCGTGCGTCTACGCGTACGGCCACGAGTGGAGCATGAGGCACAACGTACTTCACTTTCGAGAGTACAGGAATGAGGCCCGCCAAATCCTGCGCGACCGCTCGCTCACGTCATATCTTACAGACGAAGAGCGCGCGCGTTACGCCTCGGTCGGCGCGTGGGTCGTGAGCGGCTGGAAGTCCGCCGGGCCGGAAGTAATGCTCAACGA